>NZ_JAYGHW010000095.1:0-80021 GCF_034932185.1 Spirulina sp. CCNP1310
GAGGGCATTAATTTCGGCTTGGATCTGTTCTAGGGTGAGGGCCATGGGGATTGCATTGAATTGGTGTTTCTATTGTAGCCATCCTACTCCACCACCCCACCGCCTAGCCCCTCACCGAAACTGCCGTCACCCCCGACGCATTCACCCAAGCCCTCCAAACCCCCGTCCCCGCGTTCCACTTCACCGGCCACGGCGAACATAACACCGAAAACCCCAACGCATCCGCCCTCTATCTTGCTCATGAATACCCCTTCACCCTCAAAGACCTCGACAACCTCCCCAACCTCAACATCCGCCTCGTCAGCCTCGCCGCCAGCGAAACTGGTATCACCGCAACCGGCGAATTCATCAACGAATTTGTCAGTCCCAAAAAAGGTAGCCGCTTCCTATTCAGCACCCTCTGGACAATCAGCGAAGAAAGCAGCATGATCTTCATCATCGAATTCTTCCGCCACTACCAACAACACCACGACCCCATCACCGCCTGCCACCACGCCCAATGGTATTCCGGAAATAAACCCGATGATATTAGCGATAGGATGCGGATCCAAAGTCGAATTCGCAACATTCCTCGCTACCCGGAAAAATACCCACCCCAACACACTCCCTATGCCACCCCCTAGGATTAGGCAGGTTTTATTCTGACCGTTGCAAATCTAGACCCTTGATCACCGCTAAAATTACGATATAATCAAAACTATTTCCTCAAAGCAAAAGCCATGTATTCAAATAACACCCAACAAAAAATACTCGATACCATCCCCCTGCTCAGTGAACAGCAACTACAAGTGGTTCTCCAATTCATCCAAAGCCTCCAACCTAAAACCATGAATGATTCTCACCACCATGATCCTCTAGAAAACTTTATTGGTGCAAACCATTATGGAAATTTAGCCACTGCCATTGATGAAGAATTATATGCCTAATACAATTTTTATCGATACATGGGGATGGTTAACCTTAAATGATGCAGGGGAACGGAGACACCAAGAGGTAAAAAATTTTTACAGACATCTTCGACAAGAGCAAACCATCCTCTATACCAGTAATTTTGTTTTAGATGAGGTCTTTACTTTATTTTTCAAGCGATTAAATACCTTTCAAGCCCAGAGTGCAATGCTGCAACTTTCCAATGCATTTACTCAAGAATCATTTCAACTTATTGACGTTGATCGTTTTTGCTTCGAGCAAGCTCAAAATTTACGCTTAAAATATCTGGATAAACCAAAAATCTCTTTCACAGATTTAACATCTATGGTCATCATGCAACAATATGATATTATTCGGGTACTGACTGAAGATGAGCATTTTCAGCACGTTGGTCTTGGGTTTCAGTTAGAACCGTAATTTTACTGAAATTTAGTTCAGCATTATCGTTAATCTAAACTGTTTTATTGATTGTATAGCAATTTCTAGAGCCATGCGGTACAAAGATCCCCCTCAATCCCCCTTAAAAAGGGGGAAGTAGCGTTCTCATGAAAGATATTACAGGGATTGTAATCGGGCTGGTTTTATGCGCTGGGGTGGGGGTTGTGGCCCTCAAACTGACGATTCCTTGGCAATATCGGGAAACTGAACTGCGTTCTTCGGCTTTGAGCCATTTGGCCCATCTGCAAACCCAGACCCCCCTTTCCCCCGTCGCAGCCGCCCAGGCCTATGCCTATTTTGGTACAGACTATCAAGACGAACTGCCTCCGCGCATTCGCATCACGACAAAATCCCTCGGTAAGGATGAAATGCGCGTTGAGTTTTATGATCCCAATGCCCAAGATGACAGCATTTGGGAAAAACGCACCCGGATCTTTTTACGCCAAAATGCAGTGGGACATTGGGTTCCCTATCACAGTGAATGGTCTCATAAGGGCCGGGGGCGATTCGGCTGGACAACGGAGCCGACGATTTAGAGCGGCTTAGGCTTCCCTTTCGGCATAGGGGGAGGGGGGGCGATCGCTACTCCAGGCCCACCACACCTGTTCACATTCGCATTGATAAAACTCCTGCCATTTGCGCTGATAATCCTCACTGATCACCGGAGCGCGGCGATTGATCCAGACCCGCTGGGCTTGATGGGAGGAGGCATGACAGCGGGGACAATGGAATTGGAGGGCATGGATGGCGGTTTTCGTCCAAGCCGGGGGAATGGGATCGAAGGCTTCCATCGGTTGATGCTATAGATCTTTCCCCACTGTATAGCGATCGCCTCCCCCCTGCATCGATAACCCCAAAAATTCCCCCATCCCCCGACAATAAAGGGGAATTTTGTTGCTGCCCTCTATGCCCCCCCTGCCCATTGTTTACCATCCCGATTACGTCACGCCTTTGCCGGATCAGCACCGTTTCCCGATGCCGAAATTTCGGCTCCTCTACGCATATCTCCAACAGCGGGGCATTGCCCAACCCGCCGCCACGTTTAGGCCTGAACCGGCTGATCCTGCCCTCCTCCAACAGGTTCACAGCCCCGATTATGTGAGGGCCTATCTTACCGGAACCCTTGACCCGAAGGCCCAGCGGCGCATTGGTCTGCCCTGGAGTCCGGGGTTAGTGACGCGCACCTGTACCGCTGTGGGGGGGACGGTGTTAACGGCACAATTGGCGCTGAAGTATGGCATTGCCTGCAATACCGCTGGCGGAACCCACCATGCTTTCCCGGATTATGGTTCGGGGTTTTGCATTTTTAATGATTTGGCGATCGCCGCCCGCACACTCCTCAATGGTGGCACTGTTCAAAAAGTTCTCATTCTCGATCTTGATGTCCATCAGGGGGATGGGACGGCCTGGATTTTTCGCGATGAGCCGAGGGTATTCACGTTTTCGATGCATTGTGAGGCGAATTTTCCGGGGAAAAAACAGGTGAGCGATCGCGATATTCCCCTGCCCATCGGTTTAGGAGATCAGGACTATTTACACATTCTCAAGAGAGAATTCCCCCCCCTTTTGGCTCAGGTGCAACCGGATTTAGTCCTCTATGATGCGGGGGTGGATGTCCATGGGGGCGATCGCCTCGGAAAATTGGCCCTCACGGATAGCGGCATTTATCAGCGCGATCGCCTCGTCCTTCACCATTGCCGCCAAGGGGGCTACCCCATCGCTACGGTGATCGGCGGCGGCTATGCCCCGGATATTCACGCCCTCGTCGCTCGCCACGCCCTGCTCCACCGTGCTGCCCACAGCGAATTTAACGCTAGAGTTTCAAATCACAACATTTCCTAAAATGGGATGGCAGATTAGGTTGATGGAGAAACGAAAGAGTTTTCGCCTTCGGTTTTTGTCTTAAATTGATAGATGGCGAAATAGTTTTGCCTTAAATTGATGGACGGCAAAATAGTTTTGTCTTAAATTTATGGAGGGCGAAAAATTTTTCGCCCCTACTCCCGTGGAGGGCGAAAAATTTTTCGCCCCTACAAATTCTTCCCACTTCCTACTTCCTACTTCCCAATCCTGCCATGATCCGCCGTCACTTCCTCAAAAACACGACCCTCGCCACCCTTGCTTTTTGGTCTACCCTCGCCAGTTGTAGCCAAGCCCGTGGCCCCCAAATCGAGACTGCTGTGAGTGGGGGGGAGGCCGATGTGATTGTGGTCGGGGCGGGGATGGCGGGGTTGACTGCTGCGAGGCAGTTGCAGGATGCGGGGCTGGCGGTTTTGGTATTGGAGGGGCGCGATCGCCTAGGGGGTCGGATTTGGACGGATCGCAGTTTAGGGGTTCCCATGGATATGGGGGCGAGTTGGATTCATGGCCCCGATGGCCAGAACCCGATTACGCCTTTGGCGAAGGCGGTGGGGGCGAAGTTATTTGTCACCGATGATGACAGTGTGATTCTCTACAATACGGAGGGGCAACCGATTAGCGATGATGATTTGGTGGCCAGTGAGGAGGAATACGAGGAGCTTTTAGAGCGGGTAGCGGCCTATGGTGAGCGGCAGGAGCGGGATCTGAGTCTTGTGGCGGCGCTCCAGCGGGTTGAGCCAAGTGCTTTAAATGATCCACTGCAACGTTATCATCTCACCTCATTTTTAGAATTTGATGCGGGTGGCCCCCTTGATCAGCTTTCAACTTGGTATTGGGATCAGGATGAAGCATTTCCGGGCAAAGATGTGTTATTTCCCGATGGTTATGATGCGGTGATTAATTATTTGGCGCGGGATTTGCCGATTTATTTGGAGCAGGGGGTGGAAAGGATTAGCTATGATCAATCGGGTGTAACGATTACGACGAATCAAGGGGAATTTACGGCCAGTGCGGCGGTGATTACGTTGCCTTTGGGGGTTTTACAGGGGGGAACGGTGGCGTTTGATCCGGGTTTACCCAATGGGATGCGCCAAGCCATGGGTCGCCTCAAAATGGGGATGGTGAATAAGGTAGCGCTGACTTATCCCCGCGTTTTTTGGGATGAGTCTTTGCAATATTGGGGTTATACCGATCCGGAGCGGGGCAAGTATAGTTATTTTCTCAATGCCCGCACGTTCAGCCCTGCGAATGCGTTGATGACGTTTGGTTTGGGGAATTATGGGTTAAAGCTGGAGAGCCAAGGGGATGAGGTTATTGCTGCTGATGTGCAACAAACCTTAAAGCGCATTTTTGGCGGGAATATTCCTGAACCGGAGCAGGTGTTGGTATCTCGTTGGACGGCGGATCCTTGGGCGCGGGGGGCCTATTCCTATGCGGCGGTGGGTTCAAGGCCGCAGGATTTTAATGCGTTGGGGGCATCGGTGCGGGATGTGCTGTTTTTTGCGGGTGAGCATACCATTGCTAAGTATCGCGGCACGGTTCACGGGGCCTATTTATCGGGGGAACGTGCTGCCAAGGAGTTGCTTAAGGTTTGGGCAGATTAAGCTGTGGGGGCGTTTTTCCCGCAAGCCTAGAAACCGGGTTTCTTGCATTGGCTCGTTTTGGGCGAACCTGCTCACAGAAACCCGGTTTCTTTTCCCCCGCAAATCAATTAGGGTTTCCAGCGATGGGAGATCTAAAAAACAGGTTGCGACTCACGGTTTTAATGCTTTTTCCTCGCAAGCCTAGAAACCGGGTTTCTTGCATCGGCTCGTTTTGGGCGAACCTGCTCACAGAAACCCGGTTTCTTTTCCCCCGCATCAATTAGGGTCTCCAGGGACGGGAGATCTAAAAAACAGGTTGCGACTCCCGGTTTTTATGCTTTTTCCTCGCAAGCCTAGAAACCGGGTTTCTTGCATCGGCTCGTTTTGGGCGAACCTGCTCACAGAAACCCGGTTTCTTTTCCCCCGTAATCAATTAGGGTCTCCAGCGAGTGGAGACTCATAGAATCCCTTGAATTATTACCTGATAATCACCTACCAACCCATTCTAGAATCCCCTGCTGACTGGAATCTACAACTGTACAAATATACTGATTGCGTACCATTGCCCCTAGCTGATTTTGGCTATCAACCCATGCTCTCATTGTCCATACCTGAGTTTCAGGGTCAAAAGTTGGCAGGACTAACTGGTGTTTCGCGGTTCGAGGGCTGACCAATTCTAATTCTGCCAGTGTCTTGCAAATAGCTCTCACATTGGAATCATACATTTTAGGCGTAATTTTTGGCTCTATGGGGCTAGGGGATGGGCTGGGAATAGCCGTGCTTGGGGTTTGAATCGGTTTAACGGATGTTCTGGGTGGGCTAGGTTGTGAACTTGGACTACTCACCCAACCCACAAAAAACAGAAACGTCAAAATCACGATCAACCAATTAGGGAATCCCCTTGTTTTACCCATCAAGAATTCAACGATTTTCTTGTAGTTAATTTGTGAATTTTTCATGGATTAAAAATCTCATCTCTTGATATTACTGCTGTGGTTGTAGCTTGTGACGGTTGTCTATTTCCAATCAATTAGGGTCTCCAGCGATGGAGACCAGGATACCAGTGAGCAGGAAGCCCCCCCTTCCTAGTTTCTAATTAATTAGGGTCTCCAGGGAGGGGGGGTAAAGGATGAAGGAGGAGGGCAGAAGGCAGATTTCAAGGCAGAAGGCAGAAATCAGAAATCAGAAATCAGAAGGCAGAAAGGGGAAGTTCATTTCCCAATTCATCCTTCATCCTTCTGCCTTCATCCTTTAGAAGTGTTTCCAATCAATTAGGGAAATTTAAAGGCAGAAGGCAGAAATCAAAAGGCAGAAAGGGGAGGTTAATTTCCCAATTCATCCTTCATCCTTCTGCCTTCATCCTTTAGAAGTGTTTCCAATCAATTAGGGTCTCCAGCGAGTGGAGACTGAACTTATCCCCCAAGATGGGAATCATCGCGCTCACGCTATGTTTCCAATCAATTAGGGTCTCCAGCGAGTGGAGACTAACTATGTGAAAGCATTAAAAGCTGATCCTATTAAGTTTCCAATCAATTAGGGTCTCCAGCGAGTGGAGACATAGCGGAAAACCCCAAATATGGATATTGCAAGATATCCACCAGTTTCCAATCAATTAGGGTCTCCAGCGAGTGGAGACTCGCCGCAGCGTACATGAGCGATCCCGAAGTTAAATGGGTTTCCAATCAATTAGGGTCTCCAGCGAGTGGAGACGGTAAACAATCCCCATTGAATTAGCGGGTTTATCCGGTTAGAGTTTCCAATCAATTAGGGTCTCCAGCGAGTGGAGACCTGGGGTTCATTTTTTACGGGCCCAATCTTTTGCTCTCCCAAGTTTCCAATCAATTAGGGTCTCCAGCGAGTGGAGACAGACGGCCAAGGATCAGGGATTGATGGGCATTCTCAGTTTCCAATCAATTAGGGTCTCCAGCGAGTGGAGACAGTTATGAAAATAGCTCATCCTCAAAACGTCTTCAATGTTTCCAATCAATTAGGGTCTCCAGCGAGTGGAGACATGGCATTTGGGTGGGAACCGTGGGAACCGCTGATCCTGAGTTTCCAATCAATTAGGGTCTCCAGCGAGTGGAGACGTGGTGGTAGCATTTAATCCTAATTTCCCCGATAAGTTACTAGTTTCCAATCAATTAGGGTCTCCAGCGAGTGGAGACCAGGATTTAATTTCTCATCCTGTATCTACATCCGTATCAGGGTTTCCAATCAATTAGGGTCTCCAGCGAGTGGAGACCTCTGGAGTCATTGTGGAACATTCGGAGTTGAGATGTTTCCAATCAATTAGGGTCTCCAGCGAGTGGAGACTCAAAATGGGTGCAAATTTACGAGTTTTTAGTTAGTGAGTTTCCAATCAATTAGGGTCTCCAGCGAGTGGAGACCAGAAATGGTTCTCTAAAACATTCCGATGCTCCGAGTTTCCAATCAATTAGGGTCTCCAGCGAGTGGAGACGTACTACCTGACATACAACCCGTTTGTGGACTGCTTTGTTTCCAATCAATTAGGGTCTCCAGCGAGTGGAGACTTTGGTTGTAAAGCGCGATCGCCCACGGATAACGGAGTTTCCAATCAATTAGGGTCTCCAGCGAGTGGAGACGCGGCGCAAAGCCGCCCAGGAGGGCAAATGGTAGAGTTTCCAATCAATTAGGGTCTCCAGCGAGTGGAGACCTGTCAACGGGATACGTTAGACAATGCCCAAGCTACTGTTTCCAATCAATTAGGGTCTCCAGCGAGTGGAGACCTTGGATCAAAGAAGGGCGCGGCGTTTACATCGTAGTGTTTCCAATCAATTAGGGTCTCCAGCGAGTGGAGACCATGCCCGACAGTGTATTTATCTCAGCCCTTTACGCTGAGTTTCCAATCAATTAGGGTCTCCAGCGAGTGGAGACGAAGGTTCTACCATGCAAATCATGGCAGATGAATAGTTTCCAATCAATTAGGGTCTCCAGCGAGTGGAGACTGCAACGCTCGAAATGTCGGAGCAGACCCGCCACAGTTTCCAATCAATTAGGGTCTCCAGCGAGTGGAGACGTGGAAATGGCACTTGCTGTCCCTCCATATCTTTAGTTTCCAATCAATTAGGGTCTCCAGCGAGTGGAGACATGAAAAAACCAAAATGGCAACAAATCATCAAAACCGTTTCCAATCAATTAGGGTCTCCAGCGAGTGGAGACCTAACCTAACCGTTAACATTGATTCAAACGGTCTTGCATAGTTTCCAATCAATTAGGGTCTCCAGCGAGTGGAGACTGATCGGGTTCGGCCCCGTACTTAGCGATGAAGGCAGTTAGAAGTTTCCAATCAATTAGGGTCTCCAGCGAGTGGAGACGGTGATATGAGCATTATACTACGGGATTATCAATCCGTTTCCAATCAATTAGGGTCTCCAGCGAGTGGAGACAATTAATAGGAGAATCATGAATCATGAATAACATCAAGTTTCCAATCAATTAGGGTCTCCAGCGAGTGGAGACCTCGCAACTCCCCAAGGATTGCAATTATTATCAGGTTTCCAATCAATTAGGGTCTCCAGCGAGTGGAGACATCGGGATTGAGGTCGTTGCCGTCGAGGAGGGGGATGAGTGTTTCCAATCAATTAGGGTCTCCAGCGAGTGGAGACATCAGGTGGCAATCCTGCGACCGAATACCCCATACCGGGCTAGTTTCCAATCAATTAGGGTCTCCAGCGAGTGGAGACGGTTTCTGCCCTCAATGAACAGAAACCCTTAGTGACGTTTCCAATCAATTAGGGTCTCCAGCGAGTGGAGACCCCTCCATTTTAAGCCCAAGCGGGGCCAATGTTTCAACCCCCAAGATCGACGGGTAACAAAAATTGACCCGATCGCCCCCCCAAAAGCCTCCTTCAACAGGGCTGAAACCCTTGCCCCATCTACCATCGACCCTTGTAACGCAAAAATCAGCCTTTCAGCCATTTCCCCTCTCCGTCGCAAATTTCCCCCAAAACTCAGGCTCAACTTAGCCCTCCATCATCTTATCCTTGATGATTCATCCGGTTAACCCCAACAACCCAACCCCCCACGGGGCAACCCTTGAGAAGCTCCACAGTCCAAACCGATCGCCCCCCTTCTAGGATCAGCAAGGATCAGCTTATAGATTATGGGTTGAGAATTTCCACAATCCAGGCCGATCGCCCCCCCAACCTGATGAACCCGATCCCCCCAAACCAACACCCCAAAAAAAGGCGATCGCGCCCCCCACACTCCATCCTCCCCACAGACACCCCATCCCCCTTGGGATTCACCCCATCCCGCCAAATCTTAAGAAATAGAATCTTTTTAAAGCATTTTCCTAAACTTCCTCCCTATACTGAAACCATTCCCACACCAGAGCAGCGAATGGCACAGCGTACAGGCCTCGAAATCATTGGACAACCCGGTAAAATCGCAGGCATATTTGTGACCCCCATACGAGGACGGATCACCCTGCGCGTCATCGACGACCACCTCCGCGCCCAGACCAAACTCGCTTGGGGACTCGAAACCCAAGAAATTTTAATTAAGTGCGATCGCATCGAATCGATCCAAGTCACCGAAGGGCGGATCTGGTGGCTGCTGTGGCTTGGTATCGCAACGTTCTGGTTCCTCGGGATTGGCTTTGCGTTCATCATCGCGTTTTTCCTGATTAAACAACGCTGGCTGATCGTCTATTCCGGTCGCCAAACCGTAATCCTCTTCTTCAAAGAAAATCAAATGAGCCAAATCCGTACCTTTGCCCAATCCCTGATGGCCAAACCCCAACGGATGCCCCCCACACCCCCACCCAAACGCCAAGAATCACCCCCCAAACACCAAGATTCACCCCCCAGACTTCAAAAAACCCGGCAGAGCTAAACCTTGATCACCCTTTGCCCCCTTCACCCCATCACTCAACCCCATCAGCCCCCTAAACCCAATGACGACACCGTATTTGCGCTACTGGCAAGCCAAAATCTGGGGATTACTCCATGATCCCGCCCTCAAAGGACTCCACAACAACACCGGACGCGGCGGCGAAGGACAGTGGCAAACCTTAACCTGTATGGCGGGCTGGCATTCCCCGAAAGATCGAAATTCAATCACTACGAATCAATCCCGTCAATGGCTCAATCACGTCGGGCTGTGTGATTTGATTGCCTCAGCGAGCGATCGCGCCACCATTGGCCGCCTCCCCAGTGGGACGGCGATCGATTACGACCAGGACGGCCTCGAAATCCGTCACCTCCTCTCCGGTGAGCCGCAACGGATTAAACTCAGCCAATGGCATGAGGAAATTATTAAACAGGGGGATAATCGCGTCCAATGGCTCAAGGCGCAAGAAGCGAAGGTTTTAGACACGGTGAAAGGTTGGGCTGATCCGCGTCAGGTTTATTGGTGGTTGTGGCGGTGCTATCCCGTCGCTTTGGCCAATGCCTTGGGCGAAACCAACCCCGAAACAATCCTGCCCCTACTCCCGGCAGAAACCCGGCTCCCCGATGCCTCCCTCTGGAGCCACACCAGTACCACCAGCGCGATCGCCGGAGCCTTAGCGGGCTATCACCGCGACCCGGAACAGTATCCCCCTGCTAATGCTCGTCGTGTGGAGCGTCAACCCGATGCCAAATATCCCAAATCCTACCCCCATTTAGTGGCGTTCACCTTTTCCCCCGTCCAGGAGTTGATTAAAGCCAGCCGGAAAATGCGGGATTTTTGGGCAGGGTCTTGGCTGCTCCATTTCCTATCAGCGCGGGTCTGTTGGGAATTAGCCTGGAAATATGGGCCGGATATTTTTGTCTATCCCTGTTTGTATGAGCAGCCCTTGATTGATGCGTGGCTGTTGGAAAAATACCCAGATTTTAAAGATTGGATTGAGGAACCGCAAAATCGCGCCCTCCTCACCGCTGGTTTTCCCAATGTGATCACCTGTATCCTGCCGGACAATGGCACACCCCAGGGTAAAAACCCGGTACGCGCTGCGATGCAACAGGCGGAAAGTGCCTTAAAAGAGACGTGGCAGGATTTGGGCGATCGCATTCTTGAGGATCTCCAAGGTAAAAACGAATCCTGGATCAAAGACCTCAACCCCAATACTTGGGAGGGTTGGCTCAAGGCCCAATGGCAAATCTATTGGATTGCTACGCCCATCGGTGATCCAGCGGCGGAACTTCATCAATCCCCCATCCAAAAAGCTTCTAAGCAGAACCCCACCCCCTACAAAACTTGGTGTGATCGGCAAAATGCGATCGCCAAGCCCAAAAATGATCTCCTTGTCCCCACTGAGCAGGCATTCCTCGAAGCCACCTATCAAACCACGTTAGAAGATTATCAAGCTGCGAACCGAGAGCATAAGGCCAGCTTCGAGAAACGCCCCAACCTCAATGTTGGCTCTTGGTGGGCCTACATTTTCGACCAATTGCGGGCCCAATTGGCAGCGGTGAAAAATGCCCGCAATTGGACAATCCCTACGGCATTCGGGCCGCGATCGACGATTTCCGGGATTGGGCCGGTGGTGGGCCCGATGGGGCATGAGGGCAATGATTGGGTGACAGAGGGAGAAACGGGAAACGTTTGGAAGCAGCGCAATTTTGGCCTCTTCGACGGGATTGAAGAACTCAACGCAACGGAAGTGGTTAAGCGCGGCCTGAGTCGCATCCTGAAAGATGTGTTACCCCGCAATCTTGATCAGGGGAAGATGAAGCCAGAGAAAAAGGCTGATCAGGCTGAATTTAAGGCTAAACTCTATTACCCTGACCTGAATGCTGGCGTGGTGGGATGGTTGAAAGCCAATCTTGAGGAACATCCTGAATATATGGATGTGTATCAGCAGGCTTGCGATCGCATTCGTGCTGAATTTCCCTGGACTCAAAACCAACCCAACGATCCCACTTCAGAAACCAACGATTCAACTTGGGGCATTCCCTGGGTGTATAAACATTACCCCGATTTACCTGAGCCTCGTTTCATCAATGCAGGCTGGTTGATTGAAGACTTTCCCAGCAGCGATCTGGAGGAGAAAGCTGAAGAACTCCAAAAACTCCGCACCACGATTCAGGCCACCTTTCCCGCTGGCCAAAATCCTACCGATTGGTATGTTCTCGCCGCTGGGGATGGGGATAGCATGAACAGTTGGCTCAAGGGCAAAGAGATGAAACCCTATGCAGAGTATTTTCCCGAAGTGCTCCTGTCTAGAGTTGAAAACCTGCCGGAAAAACTCAAAGAACCCTTCAACCAGTTCAGCAAAGAAAACAAACGAATGGGCCCCGCTACCCATGCGGCCCTCTCCCGCGCTCTGTTGGATTTTTCTAACCGACTTCTCCCCTACCTGACAGAAAGCCGCTACGCGGGCCGCCTCATCTATGGCGGGGGTGATGATGTCCTGGCCTATACGAATTTGTGGGAGTGGGATGCTTGGCTGTGGGATGTGCGGCAATGTTTTCGGGGTGAGCTTGATCCTGGTGAAGAGTTTGATAACGCTGGGGATTATTGGCATTGGCAAGGTGCTAAACCTCCGGAGGGGATTGCCGAGCGGCCCCTGTTTACGTTGGGGGGGAGAGCAACGATTAGTTTTGGTGTGGTGATTGCTCATCAGTCTGTACCGTTGGCGATCGCCCTCGAAAACCTTTGGGCCGCTGAGGAAGGGGCAAAAGGTCACGCCTATCATAACCCAGAGAAAAATGAACGATGTTGCAAAGATGCGATTCAAACCCGCGTTCTCTATGGCAACGGTAACAGCCTGATTGCAACGAGCAAGTTTGACACCTTTAAGCAATGGCAAGCCCTGCTGAAATTCAACCTAGAGCCTTCCCTCTTTGAACAGGCCGCCCAAACCCTCGAACAGCACCCCATCCCCACAAAGGAGGCGATCGCCCCTTGGGTGAATGGATTCTGCGATCGCCGTGAACAGGTGAAGGCCCTCAACCCTGAGCAACAAAAAGAGTTTATCGAAGCCTTCCAAACCTGGATTGATGAAACCTTTCGCACCAACCCTGAAGTAAACGCCCTAGAGGAACTCCGCAACGGCTGCAAACTTGCCGCCTTCATAAAACGCAACCGAGGGATCCACTACCTCAAATCCCCCTAGTTCATGGGTGGGCAATGCCCCCATTGCTTCTACCTTCATCCTTCTGCCTTCATCCTTCATCCTTTAACTATGCTTCCCCTCTACTGGTACACGATCACCCCCTTTGATGTCCTGCTGTTTCGGGATGCCAAACCCTTCAGCCCTGGCGAACGAGCTTGGGCGCAGGGTGTCTTTCCGCCCCACGGCTATACAATCATGGGTGCAATTCGGGCCGCCCTTGAGGATCAAAAATCTACTGCATCGATGCAAATCACCGGCCCATTTCTTTGCAAAGATGAAAAAAGATTCTATTTTCCTGGCCCCCTTGGTTTTGCCAACGGTTCACCCCTCGTTCCCCTGTCTTGGCATCCATCCAGCCCCGTCCATCACTCCATCTATAAACGAGACCAACCCAGCCCCCTGATTTTTGGAGGCGATCGCCCCCTGGAGGAAGAAGATTGCCCCGTAGACCCTCCCCCCAAATATCGCCGCTATCTCCCCCAGGAGATCCTCTTGCATTACCTCAAAACCCACCATCTCACCTCAGAACATTTGCAATGTCCCGAAGACGAACCCGAACAAGCGTGGGATGTGGAAATCCGCTCCCATAACAAAATCCAAGCCGGGGGCCGCCAAGTGGAAACCGCCGATGGCTATTTTGTTGAAAAAGCGGTGCGGCTACGAGCGGGGTGGAGTTTGGCGATCGCCCTTACCCAACAACTCCCCACCCCCCTATCCCTCCGGCTTGGGGGAGAAGGCCACCGCGCCCTTTTGGAACGCTGTCCGGCCCTTGATGAACCTTGGCAGGAGATTCAAACCCAATCGGATCGAAATTTCACGATGTTGGAGCAGAAAGGGGGGAGGGCGATCGCCTATCTCATCACCCCTGGCGTGTTTGAATATCCCCAAAAGCAGCCCAACGGTAAAATCCGCGCCACCTGTCGCGCCTGGCCCTGGGAATGGAAACTCACCCACAGTGATGGCCCCCTGGTGAGTGTGGCGACGGGCCAACCGACTGCGATTAGTGGGAGATTGCGCGATCGTTGTCGCAACCCTGGCAACAGCATCCCCGCCCCCCAAGTTTTCGCTGCTCCTGCTGGCACGCAATACTACCTCAATCATCCCCAACCCCTCCACCAAAACACGCCCAACCCCCAAGCCAAAGCCGACCCCCACCGCTGGCGCAAACTCGGCTACACGGAAATGCTTTGGCTTCCCCATACTGCGCTCTAAACAGAGCGCCTCATTGATTGACGCACCTTATCCCTAAACCATCCATGAACATTAACCTCCAACATCTCTATCTGATTGCACCGCTCCACACGGGCGGCACAACCCAAGAGGGCAACCTCCTCGGCATTGCCCGCGAATCCCACACCAACTTTCCCTATATCCCCTCCAGCACCATTCGCGGCAAATTGCGCTCTAGTCAGTCGGACGACGCTCTACGCGAACAACTCTTTGGTAATGAATTAAAAGACGGAAAACCCACAAATCACGGGAAACCGGATGATAACGATAACGCACAACTCACCCAAGGGGATATTTGGATCGGGGATGGTTCCATTTTGTGGTTGCCGATTCCGTCTTTGAGTCATGGCGTGGTCTGGGTTAGTTGCCCGTTGTTATTACACCGCTACGCCCGATTGGCAGAAAAAACATTCAAAATTGAGGAATATTTGTGTAAGTTCAAGAACGACAAAACGCAAATTTATCTCAAGGATGCCATTTTTAAGGGTTCAGATTTGAAGGAATGGCCAAACTGGAAAGAGGCTGTTCCTGGTGCGGCTACCCAAGGGATTGATCACGTTTTAGTGTTACCGGATCAGCACTGTGGCACAATCATTCAAATGGGGCTATGGCGACAGGTGAAAATCAAGCTCGACTCTAATAAAACTGTCGATGGTGGGTTCCGCTATGAGGAGGCGATTCCCCCCGATACTCTGATGTATTTCCCTTGGGGTCTCACTTCTCAAGCCAAAAATTCTGAAGCGTCTGAAAAGGCATTGCAAGCCATGCTCTCCAAAGACCCCATTTTACAAATTGGCGGTCAGGAAAGTTTAGGCCGTGGTTTTGTACAGAGTTTCGCATAATTTTTTAATTCACCTGGAGACACTATGCCCGTAAATTTTGACCCCCGCACCCTGAACACACACGCTTTTCAAGCATTGAGCCATTTACGCAAAACCTATGAAAATGGCAAGACTGAAGAGGAAGCTAAAAAAGGCTTAAAATATCAAAAAAGTCAAGCCCAGGAACTCTATACCTATGTCTCTACTTGGGGGTTGATGCGCCTCAAGGCAGAAGAACAAGCAATGGCTCATGAAAAAAAATTAGATAAGAAACAGAAATTTGAGGTCATCAAGCAATTTTTTAAGAAGCTTGAAGCCATTGCAGGTGAGGCTCATCGTGATAAGTTAACTGCTCACAATACCATTGAGTATTTATGCTCTCAATATGTTGATGCGAATGAGTATCTAGGGTTAACGGGGTTAGCCATTGAATTAGCAAATGAGTTTGCTTTTTGGGCTAATGCGATCTATCCCGATATCAGCGGACATATTGACGAGAATTAAGGCGCGATCGCACCTTGACATCTATTCACTTTACTTCCTCTAATCATCATGCCTGAACCATCACCTTGGTTAAATCCAAATAACCCACCGAATAATCCCGATCCGTCCGCGAGTTTTGTGGAGTATTTGCGCTGGATGCGTGAACCTAATCCTGATGATCGAACAGATCCCACTACAAAAAATCAAATTCTACAGCTTGCGGTAGAAAATGCGAACTATGCAGATCATCTAGAGCGTCGTAACAACAGAACACGCTCAATCGCTACATCTGGCCAAGGGGAAGTTTTTGAAGTCTCTTGTCCTTGGCGGATTCGGGTTGGGGGGCATCGTGGCCCGGAAAGTACGCTGTTACCGGCCTTTGATGCGTTGGGAATGCCCTATATTCCTTCAGCGACGTTGCGGGGGGTGGCTCGGAATCAGGCCGTCCGTCAAGTAATGCGAGAAAAAGCTTGTGACTGGAAAACAGCGTCAGAAGATCCACTTGTGGTTAAACATTTTGGCGCATTACAAGCAGATGCGGCCGATCAAGCGGGGAAGGTTATCTTTTTAGATGCTTACCCAGTTGCTGAAGAATGTACATTAGCCATGGATATAGCCAATAATATTTGGAGTTGGACAAACAACCAACTGAACTACAAGCCAAATCCCAATACATTTCTGTCTTTAAAATGCACTAAATTTATGATTGGATTATGCTTAACATCTAATCATAAAGGAAAAATAGAGATCTTAGAGCAAGTTAAGACGTGGCTAATCGCCGGGCTGGAGTCTGGTATTGGCTCACAAGTGAATTCAGGCTATGGTCAATTGGTGATATCTGAAAAAAATATCTTGAATCCTAGCTTCTTGACTGTTAATTTTGACTTAAAAGGTCAGTTGATTCATGGAGCACAAGAATTTGATGATATCGATAATACTTCTCAAAGGCCAGTTAGTCAGGATGAAGTGAGGGCAATTGCATTTAAATCAATGTTGCGATATTGGTTCAGGGTTTTAGCCTTGGGCAAAATTGACATTCAGGAAATAAAGCGTCTTGAATTAAATTTATTTGGTGGAATTCAACCTAAAGCTACATTAGGCTGGGTTCGTTTTTCTGCCATTGAAAACAAAGACAAATATGAACCTTCACCCCCGTTAGGCAGAAGTGGACAAGGACAAAAAAATGGTCGGCAATTTGGTATCCTTCATCTTGCTTTTAGTGAGTCTGTTCCCTGTCAAGAAAAAACTCAAAAAACCATAGAACAACTTTTTCAATCTCTGATCTGGATTGCATTTCGTCTTGGTGGAGTGGGTCAAGGCGCGAGGCGACCGATGTACAAACGGGATAACGCCCCCTGGTATCGGGGCAGTTCTGTGAGTCTCTTTAACAAAGATGAAACTCTGAAGCGTATTTGGAGTCTTCCTCGAAATGCAGAGCAGTTTGAAATTCGACTCACAAAACAAATCAAATCATTTTATAAGGCATTAAACTCACTAAGTTTAAATGCTGCTGCCCCATTACAATTCATACCAAGTGTGTATCAATGGCGAGAATCTTTAGATGCTCATGCAAGAATTTTTGTTCTTTCTCATTCTCAAGAAATTAAATTAGGAGAAAAGCCAAAAACCTTAAAGATTTTGCACAATCAATTTCACAGTCTTGATAAGCAACTCAAGGAAATTCAAAAGGACTTGAAAGACATCAAAAAAGGTGTGAAGCGTGTAGACTTTGATGAAAAAAAGGAGCTTCAATTTCGGAAAAATGAGTTAATTGGGGATATCAAAAATTTATGTGGTTTCACAGAATCTGATGTTACCCACGGTGTATCGCGGGGTGCAACACCATCACCGATTTGGATCGCAAATCATAAACTCTACCATGTCGTTACAGTTTTTGGAGTTGATAATGATCCAAATAATCCGCGCACTGATTTTTGTGAAAAATTGAGTCAGTCTGAAAACTGTATTCAAGTTTTCCCTTTCACCTAATCTTTAAAAAAACTCTAAAAACCATGGCTAGTATTTTATTATCGTTTGTGGGTAATCAAGATCCGTTCTCTGGGACAACGGAGAAACTAGGATCAATCGTGACTTTGTTGCGGGAATTAGTGGCGCGACAAATTGAGATTAAAAAAGTGGTTTTACTGTACACTACAGGAACCCAAAAAGGAGCCAAGGAGACCCTCGATTGGATTGCATCAGAAGCAGATCTGAAACAGTTTGAAGTTGAGTTAATCCCCACCAGTGCCGCACTTTCAGAAGATCCGACGGATTTATTGGCCGCAGCCCTAGAGGCGCGGCGGGGGTTGGAGATTGTCAAAGCACAGTTAAAGAGGGGCGATTTTATCGAATTTAACGCCTCATCGGGTACGCCCGCCATGAAAGCTGCCCTCAGTATGTTGCAAGCCGCAGGCTATGCCACCCAAGGGCGCGTCTGGCAAGTTCGTAACCCCAAAGAAATGCAGCCCGGACAGGAGCGAGTTTATGAAACCGATGTGACGGTCTTGCGGCAGGAATTTGATCGGCAAAAATTGCGGCAATTGGTCGAAGAATATAACTACAGCGGCGCGTTGGACTTGGTTGAACAGAGCGATCTGTTGATTGATGAAAGTGCGATCGCCCTCCTCAAAGCAGGCAAAATCTGGAATCAAGGCCAGTTTGACGCTTTCTATGAAAAAGCAAAATTCAAGCTCGATAATGCCCAAAAAAATCAAACCAAAACCTATTGGTGGCAAGCCTACGAGCAAGGCTATACCGCCGTGGTTCGTTTGAAACAAGGGAACAGCACCGAAGCTATGCTTCACAGCTTTCGAGCCGTGGAAGGGTTGCTTTATCAATGGGTGCTTGAGCATTTTTCTCAGCATCTTCAAAATGAGAAAAAAGCTTCAGATTATAAGCTGGTGAAGATTTCTATCAGCCAAAAATATCCATCGTTAAGGGACGATTTTGATGGCGAGGATGAAAAAAAGCTGAATCGTTGGATGATGATTAAAATTTTCAAAGCTTTCGACACGACAGCTTGCAACAATCCTGATTTTCAGGGGTGGTGTAATGCAAACGACGACCGTAATGAACTATCCCATCATCTAGGGGGGATTTCTGAACAAGAACTGTATGGTGCTTGGCGGGTTAAGAATGCCGAACAGTGGGAAGCGCGGCTTTTGGCCTGCTTGAATTTACTCACAGAGCAGAAATTTGATAAATTCATGAATGGCGCTCTGTTACCCGTCATTCATCACCATCTGCTCAAAGCACTCACCCCCTGATTTGTCCCATCCCTACGCCCATCCAAAAGCCTTCACACGGATCATGCTCTTGATCCGCACATTGTTAGATTATCCGGGCGTAGGTCAACCGGAACAGCCCCTAGGGGAGAGGAGCGATCGCACCTATCACCACCAAGCGATCGCCCCCCTCCGTCACCAACTCCGCCAAGTCGCCGCCGCCCATGGCTACCCCTGGCCCGATGCCTATCCCGCCATTGCCACCCTCAATAAAGACCTGAGCTATTTGCGCCAGTGGGGGATTTTGGAGCGGCGGATGTATCGTTGGGGCTATTATCTCGGCACGGGGGTGATGACCAAACCGGAACTGAAGGTGGCTCTCGATGCCCTGCGTTCCCAGGCCCACAACCAAGGCGATCCCACGATCCGCGAAATTTACGTCACCCTAGAACGACGGTTGCGGGGGTTTCAGTGGGGCCAGGATTTGCCCCTTTCCTATCCGGTGCGGCAAATTTTTAACCGGGCGATCCATTGGACAGACCCGACGCTGATGATGGAGCGGGGCGAGAGACGGGAAACACTGTTTCATCAGCTTACGGTGTTAGAGGAGGCGATCGCCCAAGGTCAAGCGATCGAAATCTCCCAACGGGTTGATCATTACCAAGGTCAGAATATCGGGATGATGACCGTTTGGCCCCTGCAACTGCTCTACTACGATATTGCTTGGTATCTTGTCCATGAAGCCTGTCAGGATGGCTGTTTTGGCATCACCCGCATGGATCGCTTGGGTAACTATTGCCGGGTGCTGACCCTCCACGGGCGCGGCATTGCGGCCCAAGAACAAAGCCTCCGGGAAGTGGGTCAACTGTTGGATCAGGGTTGGGGGTTGAAGTTGGGCGATCGCCATCAGCAGCAAGCCGAATTAACCGGATCTTTGGCATTCGTGCGGGCGAAAGTGCGCTTTTTCGCCCCCGTAGCGGTGTTCATTGCCGAAGGGGAAAAGCGCCATCCCCGCCAGGTGATGCGGTGGGGCCAGGAAAAGCAGTATTTGGATTATGAGGTAATGTTACCGCCCCGTTCCCTCGATGAGTTTGGCATTTGGGTGCAGCGGTATGCGAGCCATGCCCAAGTTTTGGAGCCGGATCTATTGGTGAAGCGTCATTCTCAAATGGCCTATGATTTGGCGAAACGCTACGGCCATTTTTAAAAAAGCTTCTATTTTAAAATGGGCGCGATTGCCCGTCCTGCAAGCAATTTCACGATTAACAAAATCTTCGCTTTTTGTCGCTTTCGGCGGCAAGGGTTCGATATCCTCAAAACAGAATCTTTTAATCATCAATACCCATGACTTTATCGACACGAGGGGCGCTTGTCCGTAACGGTGTTGTCGCTGGCGTGAATGGCGCAATCACACTGACCCTGTTGTTAATTGCTCCCTTGGGGTTAGCCGCTGTGATCACGAATACGGCGTTAATCACAGCATCAACGTTTGTGGTCGGGATTGCCGCTGATGGCGTGGTGCGCTGGCTGAGTCCCCTCTCACGGCCGGGCTATATTCCCCCACAATCTCAATCTGACCTAGAGCGATCGCCCTATCGTTCTCCCGATTAACGATGCGATCGCTCTATGTTTCTCAACAGGGTTGCACCGTCACCCTCGACCAGGAAAACCTAATCGTCTCCAGCCAAGGGAAAGCGATCGCCACTGTTCAGTTACCCCTCTTGGAGCAGGTGTTGATCTTTGGTCAGTCCCAAGTCACGACCCAAGCGATCCGTGCCTGTCTAGCGCGGGATATTCCGATTCTCTACCTCTCCCGCTTGGGCTACTGTTATGGCCGCACCCTCGCCCTCCAGCGGGGCTATCGCGCCCTCGCCCGCGCTCAACAAGCCCTCACGGATGGGGAACGGTTACAAGTGGCAAAGGCGATCGTCCAGGCGAAGCTGGCCAATGGTCGCACGCTGCTATTGCGTCAGCAGCGCAATCACGACTTAGATCTGACGTTGGCGATTCAAACCCTTGCCTATCTAGGGACTCAGGTCAGCGAGGCCACGACCATTCCCCAGATCATGGGTTATGAAGGGGCAGCGGCGGGGTCTTATTTTGAGGCATTGGGGCGGTGTTTCCGGTCAGCGGATTTTGCGTTTATGGCGCGATCGCGCCGTCCCCCCCGCAACCCCATTAATGCCCTCCTCAGTTTTGGCTATATGGTAGTCTGGAATCATTTGTTGACACTGATTGAGCTTCAGGATCTTGATCCCTATTCCGGCTGTCTCCATGCAGGGGGCGATCGCCATGCGGCTTTGGCCAGCGATCTGATTGAGGAGTTTCGCGCTCCGATGGTGGATTCGTTGGTGTTGCAGTTGATCAATCGTCGGATGATCACCCCAGCAGATTTTGACTATCGGGATGGGGGCTGTTTTTTGGGGGAAACGGGGCGACGGCAGTTTTTGCGATCGTTCCTCCAGCGGATGGAGGAGCGGCTCACGGATGGCGAACCTCGGTGGGCGTTGTTGATGGCCCAGGTGCGACGGTTTAAGCAGTTTGTCTACCATCCTGACCAGGGCTACCAACCCTACCTAATTCGCTGATGTTGCTTTATATCGTCACCTACGATATTCCCTCGGATCGGCGGCGGCGGCGGGTGGCGAATTTGTTGGAGGGGTATGGGCGGCGGGTGCAGTGGTCGGTGTTTGAATGTGTCTTGCCGTCCCATTTATTCACTGAATTAAAAAAGCGGCTGAAAGGGCGGGTTAATCTGGAGGAGGATTCGATTCGGTTCTATGTGGTGTCAGGGCATACGATTGGCCAGGTGGAGGTATGGGGCGGGGTTCCGGTGACGGAGTTGCCGGGTTCAACGATTGTTTAGCGACGTTAACGGAAAATGGCTGAATTACTGATTATTTCGTTCTGTGGGTCGATGCCTTATGGGGAAAGGGTTTCAGCCTTTTTCATCCCCATGTTTTGGAGTGAGATCAGACATTTTTCAGTGAGCGTCGATCTAGGGGGTTGTAAACCTTGTCCCCACTGCCCTTAAAATGGAGGGGTCTCCACTCGCTGGAGACCCTAATTGATTGGAAACGAATGGTTAGGGTTCAGCCCCCGCCAACATGAAGTCACTCCCCAGTCTCCACTCGCTGGAGACCCTAATTGATTGGAAACGAATCCACCGAATACGCAACAGTGGGGAGCCTTGTCCCTGTCTCCACTCGCTGGAGACCCTAATTGATTGGAAACGATCCATGTACTGATTCCATTGAGCATCATCCTGACAGTCTCCACTCGCTGGAGACCCTAATTGATTGGAAACACCCCATCCTCGCGGGCGCGATCGCACTCCTGCTCAAAGTCTCCACTCGCTGGAGACCCTAATTGATTGGAAACAATCATCCTCCAGATCGGCATCTTCCCCCAAGGCAAACAGTCTCCACTCGCTGGAGACCCTAATTGATTGGAAACTTGCGATCGCCTCCCGGCCTGTACCGCTGGGAGGCGGTCTCCACTCGCTGGAGACCCTAATTGATTGGAAACCCACCAGCCGCCCACCGGCTCGACGATGACTTCGCGCTCTTCGG
This sequence comes from Spirulina sp. CCNP1310, assembly GCF_034932185.1. NCBI lineage: Bacteria > Bacillati > Cyanobacteriota > Cyanophyceae > Spirulinales > Spirulinaceae > Spirulina > Spirulina sp. CCNP1310. Next base: position 22,204 of record NZ_JAYGHW010000095.1, read on the forward strand.
TCTCCACTCGCTGGAGACCCTAATTGATTGGAAACCAGCAATTTTCCGCCGCGTCTTCCGCCTCACGCTCCCGGTCTCCACTCGCTGGAGACCCTAATTGATTGGAAACTTCGCAATTCCAGCCGGATTGTGGCGGCTGAAGTGGATAGCCGGGTCTCCACTCGCTGGAGACCCTAATTGATTGGAAACCGGTGGCACGGGGGAAAATGCACAGCTCGGATCGTGTGTCTCCACTCGCTGGAGACCCTAATTGATTGGAAACAGCCCAGCCTCGTCCTGTACTGCATGCAAATCCTCCGTCTCCACTCGCTGGAGACCCTAATTGATTGGAAACTTACACTAATCAATCATGGATTGCCATTTAATCGCTTTGCAAGTCTCCACTCGCTGGAGACCCTAATTGATTGGAAACTGGGAATGAGAGACTACAATTTTCATTTTCTATCTTGTCTCCACTCGCTGGAGACCCTAATTGATTGGAAACATTTACGCAATCCTCTACCAATAGCCTGTTTAAGCAGTCTCCACTCGCTGGAGACCCTAATTGATTGGAAACTTTATATGCCCCAATAATCACAGTGGGAATACGTTTCGTCTCCACTCGCTGGAGACCCTAATTGATTGGAAACAACGTTGGGATGACCCCAAGCGGGGATTGATATTACAGTCTCCACTCGCTGGAGACCCTAATTGATTGGAAACATGATTGGTTTTCCATCGGCAACTTTTATGACATGTGTCTCCACTCGCTGGAGACCCTAATTGATTGGAAACATAGAGTATTTTTGCTTATTGCTTAAATCCCGCCTGATGTCTCCACTCGCTGGAGACCCTAATTGATTGGAAACCCACTGAAAGGACTCCGAAGATGACGGAGACCACATCTACGGTCTCCACTCGCTGGAGACCCTAATTGATTGGAAACACTTTGTACGGGTATGCCCCGTTTCTGGTTACTAGGTCTCCACTCGCTGGAGACCCTAATTGATTGGAAACAATCCCGTTGTAGGCTGAATCGTCAATTGCTCTTGAGTCTCCACTCGCTGGAGACCCTAATTGATTGGAAACATATATATTACGAGGATGAAGATGAAGAATATTTCGAGTCTCCACTCGCTGGAGACCCTAATTGATTGGAAACTACAGGATATCCCAAGTCTGAGAAAATAAACTCTAAGTCTCCACTCGCTGGAGACCCTAATTGATTGGAAACGACGCTCAGTGGCTTTATTCATCAATTCCTCTTTGTAAGTCTCCACTCGCTGGAGACCCTAATTGATTGGAAACCCGCCGAGGTTCAGTTGCAATCCATACTTTTTCTTCGTCTCCACTCGCTGGAGACCCTAATTGATTGGAAACATCATTTGCCCTCCTGGGCTTTGCGCTGCCAGAACAGGGAGGTCTCCACTCGCTGGAGACCCTAATTGATTGGAAACATAAATTCAACCCCTGCCATATTATCGAATTGGTAGAGTCTCCACTCGCTGGAGACCCTAATTGATTGGAAACTAATCGTTCAATGCTACTAGGTACGACTAATACATCCTTGTCTCCACTCGCTGGAGACCCTAATTGATTGGAAACGCCTGAGTAGATCGCGGGAAATTGGATTTTCATTGTTTTGTCTCCACTCGCTGGAGACCCTAATTGATTGGAAACTGGGAAGGATGGTGAATGGGGCTTATTAAAGAAAGCGTCTCCACTCGCTGGAGACCCTAATTGATTGGAAACGTATCCCCATTTGCAGGATTTCAACCAATGAATCCGTCTCCACTCGCTGGAGACCCTAATTGATTGGAAACTCAGCAAACCGAAGACAATCGCGCCGGGAGTACCGGGTCTCCACTCGCTGGAGACCCTAATTGATTGGAAACTTTTAAGTTTGTGATGAATTGTGTTAAGATAGCGCGGTCTCCACTCGCTGGAGACCCTAATTGATTGGAAACTCGAATATCCTGGCTAGAATACTTTCTAAACTCATGGTCTCCACTCGCTGGAGACCCTAATTGATTGGAAACCCATGAAATGGGTTCTAAATAGGTAAACTTAGTTCCCTGTACGTCTCCACTCGCTGGAGACCCTAATTGATTGGAAACCGATTTCAAAGATAATCTTAGTCATTGTCTTGTTTTTCCTTGTCTCCACTCGCTGGAGACCCTAATTGATTGGAAACAAGAACGCGGAGGCGGTACTCACCGTTCTCGGAGTCTCCACTCGCTGGAGACCCTAATTGATTGGAAACTGATCCGGATAGTCAGGATCGTCGATAGGTAGCTTGTCTCCACTCGCTGGAGACCCTAATTGATTGGAAACGCCCTGCCTTGACCATTGCGGTGCAGCCATGGAGGCAACCCGTCTCCACTCGCTGGAGACCCTAATTGATTGGAAACCTCTTTGAGCCTGCTCTCAAGGGATACCTTTTCAGCCGGTCTCCACTCGCTGGAGACCCTAATTGATTGGAAACTAGAACTTTCGACCCACCTGGGTCTCGAATGGGTCGTGGGTCTCCACTCGCTGGAGACCCTAATTGATTGGAAACCCCCTTCAGGATGCCATTCAGGGTCTTGACTCACCCGTCTCCACTCGCTGGAGACCCTAATTGATTGGAAACGTTGCCCCCACTTGAACTTGCCACCCTTGGGAAGTTGCGAGTCTCCACTCGCTGGAGACCCTAATTGATTGGAAACATGGCAGCACAAACTGTTGCATTCAGCCTAACCAGCCTTGGGTCTCCACTCGCTGGAGACCCTAATTGATTGGAAACGGGGGAACGGAGATGCTCCATGCTCCCGTTGGCAGAGTCTCCACTCGCTGGAGACCCTAATTGATTGGAAACTTGGGATTGACTACCAAGGGAACATCAAACCCGGCGGAGTCTCCACTCGCTGGAGACCCTAATTGATTGGAAACACAAATAACACGTCCTTCTCCAGACGAATGTCCAGAGTGTCTCCACTCGCTGGAGACCCTAATTGATTGGAAACACGGGGAAATCGAGACGGGCAGTTGTCCCGCCCACGGAGGCGTAGTCTCCACTCGCTGGAGACCCTAATTGATTGGAAACTTCCAGACGAATGTCCAACTCTGGACATTCCCACTTTAACCCGTCTCCACTCGCTGGAGACCCTAATTGATTGGAAACTGTTTGGACGAGGCAACGAATGCCTTTTCCGTGGCCTGTCTCCACTCGCTGGAGACCCTAATTGATTGGAAACAACCAGAATCAGCTAATATTCACCCCAAGAAAATCCTGTCTCCACTCGCTGGAGACCCTAATTGATTGGAAACTCATTCAATGGACGCTGACAATTCTTGTCCAGAAGAGCGGCTTTTGCAGGTCTCCACTCGCTGGAGACCCTAATTGATTGGAAACCGTTGGAAGATTTTCAATTCCATCAATAGTAACCACACCATTACTAGTCTCCACTCGCTGGAGACCCTAATTGATTGGAAACTAAATCCTAAAACACCTACAGTTTTCCAGATTGTCTGCGTCTCCACTCGCTGGAGACCCTAATTGATTGGAAACACCTCTAAAGGATGAAGGCAGAAGGATGTAGGGCTTTGCCCGTGCGTAGCAGGATGAATTGGGAAATGAACCTCCCCTTTCTGCCTTCTGCCTTCCGCCTTCTGCCTTTAAATCTCCCTAATTGATTGGAAACGCAGGTGGTGTCTGCCTGCTTCTGTAGAATATGACTTATGACTTAATGACTGGTATAAAACTACTCGGAGCGATCTCGATCCATCATGAACCCCACTATGATCAGCAAAACCCATTTCGCTAAATGGCACATTTCCCTAGGTTTAGGGTTCGCGTTGCTGCTAGCAGCCAGTTGCAGTACCGCCCCCAAGCCCAATCCCGAAGCAGAAGCGGCGGCAGCGGCATTACAAAAGCGGGCCAACGAAGGTCGAATCTATGTTGGCAAAGTAACTCTCGCCCAGCAGGAATATCACAAGAGTCACGCAGAATATTCCTCAGATCTCAAAGCCTTGCTAGTCGAGCAAAAAATCGATTTCATCACAGAAAGTGAAAATTACACCTATAGCACTGCCGAATCTGAGGATGGAAAAGCTTTCACAATGACAGCGATTCCCAAAGGGGAGGATCTACCAAGCATCATTGGAATGGTTCATGTTTACGCCACTGTTGATGAAACTCCCTCCCCTGTCGATGGTAAAACCTATGTTACTTCGACATCAGATCGCCGCATTTGTGAAACAGTAGGGCCGTCTAAAGCTCCCCCTAGCACCCCAGTGATTGATATGCTATCGCTCACCTGTGCTCCGGACACTCAAGAATCGAAATGGTAGCCGTTGTTGGGTCGAAAGCCGCAACATCCCCCCTCGCTGGAGACCCTAATTGATTGCGGGAGAAAAGAAACCGGGTTTCTGTGAGCATATTCGCGCCAAACGAGGAGATGCAAGAAACCCAGTTTCTAGGCTTGCGAGAAAAAGAATAAAAGCCAGGGGGCGCAACCTGTTTTTTTAGATCTCCCATCCCTGGAGACCCCCATTAACCCGCCAACAAATCCACCCCCCGCAACGGCATCAACACCCGCCAAGCCTTGACCACATTCCCCTGGAATAATGCCGCTAACCCATCAAGGGCCTGGAAAATCGGTTGATCAGGCGCAAGAGCCAGAGCAGGGGCGATCGCCTCCTCCCCCCGACCCGGTTGGAACAAATAAAGATGGAGAAACGCTACATAGGCATGGTGCATGGGGGTTTGAGGAGCGATCGCCACCGCCCGCTCCATCACCGCCAACGTCGCCGGAGCATTCTCCTGCAACGCCCGCGCTAAAGCCAGGGGATAAAGATACGTTAAATTCTCAGGATCTTGACGAAGACGATAGGTATTCGCCGCCACCGTTTGACCCAAATAATCCTGAATCGGATCGTATTGATTAATCCGACCAATCATCAAAAACAACGGCTCCAAACCCCGCCAACCCAAAGGTAAACCTTGGGCCAAATGGTGCAATTGCGTCACATAATCCAACTCAGGGGCAGGAATCGGAGCAGCCGTAGGATCAAGCGTAATCACTGTCTCCGGGGAGGTGAGAATATGAGCTTGGCCCGTCCTGCGATTGAGATACGTTACCGTTAACCGATAGGTATCCGGCGGCAGATCCGCCGGAGGCAACATCGCTAAATTTTCCACCACCCGAAAACCACGATTGGCCGCCGGAGGATTGGCACTGTGGAGATTCCCCAAACCAATACCGTGATCATGAGTCCACATCGCCCCCCCACTCCCCTGCCAAGTGACGATCGCCACCCCCTCCTGTAACTGCACCCAAGGCCCCGTCCATTCATACTGAATGGGAACCGGCACACCAGGGGGAACCACCGCCGGAACAGTCACCCGCTGTAACGTGATGCGATCGCGCCCAATCCCCTGATCAATCACCCGCACCGGGGGATTGCGCCGCTGATGGAGTTGGATCACCGTGCCATCCTTCAGCCGCCATTCCCCACGGGTTTGAAAATCCGGGTCATTGCGGATCACCTCCCCCAACGCCCCCTGCTCCGGGCTGGCATTGCCTAAATTTTGGTTTTGGGTGAGAAACCACCCATGGGAACGATAATCCTGCTGAAGATGGGCCTCACTGCCCCCCAACTCCCGACCATAGACCTGAAAACCAGCGCGATTGCCGTAGTAATTAACCGTGTTGTGATTCACCTGGCCAGTATTGGGAATCACCCCCAACGTAGAGCGTAGATAGGGAGTGGTTTCGGCAACCCGGTCAATAATTGCCGGAATCGGGGCTGAGGGAGAAAAATTGAGCGATTTCGTCAAAATGGGGGGTAATGGGGCCATCAACTGCGCCGCCCCTGGGATGGGGTAAAGACTGGTAAACAGGAGGGCGATCGCCAACCCCACCGCCACCCACCGCACCCCCTTCAACCAAGCCCGCCACTTAAGCAAACCCACCGCCAACACCACCGCCAACACCGGCAAAGCGGGCATGGGATACCGCAGATCTTTATTAACAATGGCAGAGCAAACCAGATAATTGCTCCCCAAGAAAAACCCTAACCAAGCCAACCCCTGGCGCGTCGGCAGATCTCGCCACCATTGGCGGCAATAGATCAACAATCCCAACGAGGGCAAAATAATCAACACCCAGGACACCAACAGCGGCAACACTTCCCCGTAATAAGTCCAAGCCGCCCAGGTATTCAGGGGAGGATCGCCCTCAATCACCGCCGCCGCCGTATTGGCCGTTTCCGCCGTACTAAACAAAAAAATCCAATTCGTGCGATACCAAGGCCCCCAAATTGGCACAGACACCAATCCACTGAGGAACAGTTGCGCGATTCTCCCCCAATGCCCTCGCCATAGACTCCGCCCCACTATCCACACCAAGGGGAAAAAGAGGAAAAAGAGGCTATTTTGTTTCGTCATCAGGGCGAACCCAACACACAAGCCAAAAATAATCGCCCACCGCCATTGCTGCGATCCGCGATCGCGCACCCATCGCCCCGCTTCCCCCCACCAAATCGTCAAGCTCGTAAAACAGGCCGCCGTTAACGCCGTCGCCCCTGTATCGAGGAGATAATCTAAACGGTAAACATAAAAAATCGGAAACAGCGTACAAAGACCCGCCGCCCAAACCCCCACCCGGCCATTAAATAACCTACGCCCCAACCCATAGACCGAGATCATCAACAGGGCTAAATAAAGCAAATTGACCAACGTTGCCTGCTCCGGCCCCACCCCGAACAGCCATTGCCAGGGGGCCGTGAGGATATAGGTGAGGGGGGGATATTTGCCGGAAAGTTGCCAAAACTGCACCCACCAATCCCCATCAAGAAAACGGGCATTTTGCAAAGCATGGAGATGATTCAGGGAGCCAGTGAGGTGATTACTCTGATCCCAAGCCGGGATAGTGCGATCGAGGCTCAACCAGATCAGATCATGGAGGGTGGTGAGCAGCCAAATCAGCCCAAGGGCCTGGTAATCTTTACGGTGGGACATAAACAGCCGGGAACAATAATACTCCCCGTTAACAAGGGGGTTGAACCCAGAACCCCCCTTTTTAAGGGGGGCAGGGGGGATTCTGCTTCGTTTCGAGGTGCATGATCCCCCCGGCTACGCCGACCCCCTTATTAAGGGGGTTATTCTTGAACCCCCCTTTTCAAGGGGGGCAGGGGGGATCCTCCCCTAAGCCGGTTGGCCAAATTGGCGTTGATAGATCTCCTCTTCTTTCCCCGCTTCCACCTTGATATCCGAACGAGGATAGGCGCTACAGAGCAACAGATAGCCTTCTCCCTGGAGTTCACTGGAAACCCCCATGGCATCGGGTTGCTCAACCGTCCCACTGATCAGCTTACCGGCGCAGGTGGTGCAGACCCCCGCTAGGCAGGAGTGGGGAAGATCAACATTGGCATCAAGGGCCGCTTGGAGAATATTTTGGTCTTCGGCAACTTGTAGCGTTGTAATGTTGCCTTCATAGTGAATTTCAACGGTGTAGGTATTAGCCATGGGTTTTGGGGGTTAAAGATTGCCACAGTTTGCCATGATACCAAGGAATTGGCCGGGATCCTCAAGATTTGCGACTGCGATTGGGGATTGTAATCAAGAAATAGCTGAAGGAGAGCAATACAACCGTGATGGCGATCGCCACTAAATTATTCGCGGGGTATTTCTCAATGTCAAAAATAATCACTTTCCGGGCAATGGCAATAATCGCCGTCACAATCACCAATTCCAACTGGATCACATGATTTTTTAAATAAGCGGTGATGTTTTCCAGTAACTCTAGGGCAATGAGTACATTTAAAAATAAACCAAAGGCATCAAAGAGGCGCGATCGCAGTGGATCTGGGGAATGAAAAAATAGTTCTTGCCATAAAAAAACAGCAATATCATACAGGGCAAAAAAGATCAACGCGATCATATAGAGGGAAAGAATCTTAGAAACTAAGCTTTCCACAAATTTCAACAACACTAAAAACTCCGTGTTATTGCGAAATAATTTAAAAATCCAATTGCCAATGTGCCGCAAAAAAGTCATCGATATTCCACCTAAATGATAGGGGCGAAAGATTTTTCGCCCCTACAACATGATCATATTTTGACCATCGCCTTAAAGGGCGTTGGCCCCTGCCACCACTTCCGAAAGTTCTTGGGTAATGGCCGCTTGACGGGCTTTGTTATAGGACAACGTGAGGGATTTCACCAGATCACTGGCGTTGTCGCTGGCGTTGTTCATCGCTGTCATCCGGGAAGCCAATTCACTGGCGGCGGATTCTTGCAAACCTCGTAATAATTGGTTATTGAGGTACAGGGGCAAGAGGGCTTCAAGGATTTGGGTGGGATCTTGCTCGAAGATCATATCCCGGGGGAAATCCTCCGATTGATCCGCAACAGCTTGGCGCTCCACCTCAAAATGACCGCCCTTAGAGGTGAGATGAAAAATTTCATCATCCCGGCGCTCTAACCCTTGGGGGGAAAGGGGCAAAAGCGTTTGCACCACTGGCCGGGAACTGATCAACGACACAAATTTGGTGTAGATCAATTCCACCCGATCCACCGTTTCCGAGAGGAACAGGGAAAGGAGATAATCGGCAATCCCGGAGGCTTCGTCAGCGGTGGGGATTTGGTTTAAACCGATGTAGGTTTGGGCGATGGGGGCTTTGCGCCGTTCGTAATATTGGGATACTTTCCGGCCGGCGAGGATCAGCTTGTAATCATAGCCGTCGGCTTTGAGTTCCTTGATCCGGGTTTCTGCTTGTTTGATAATGTTGGCGTTATAGCCACCGCAGAGGCCGCGATCGCCGGAGATCACCAATAACCCCACGGTTTTCACTTCCCGCTGCTTGAGCAGGGGCAAATCCACATCTTCAAATTTCAAGCGATTTTGTAAGCCGTAAAGTACCTGAGCCAGGCATTTGGCAAAGGGGCGGGTGGCGTTCACCTGCTCCTGAGCGCGGCGCACTTTGGCGGCGGCCACAAGGCGCATCGCTTCGGTGATTTTTCGCGTATTTTTGACCGACTGAATGCGATCGCGAATCGATTTTAGGTTAGGCATAGGAATTCATCTCAAGATTGCAAAAGAGGGAGAGCCAGGGGAAAACCCCTGACTCTTGCGATCGCCAGCGTTTATGCAGAAACCATAAAGGTTTGCTTGCATTCTTTAATGGCATCCTTAAGCATCGCTTCGGTGTCATCGGCGAGTTTCTTCTCGGCTTTGACCTTGCTCATGAATTCTGCCTTGTTCGTCTTCAGATATTCCCGGAAAGCTTGGGTAAATTCCGCCACCTTTTCAGCGGGGATATCATCCAGATAGCCATTAATCCCGGCATAGACCAACGCCACCTGTTCCGTCACCGACAGGGGAGAATATTGGGGCTGTTTGAGCATTTCCCGCAACCGTTGACCCCGTTGGAGTTGGGCTTGGGTGGCAGCATCCAAGTCAGAGGCAAATTGAGAGAAGGCTTCCAGTTCAGCGAACTGCGCCAATTCCAGTTTCAATTTACCCGCCACCTGTTTCATCGCTTTAATTTGCGCTGCCGAACCCACCCGGGACACGGAGATCCCAGCGTTGATCGCCGGACGGAAACCGGAGTTAAACAGGTCAGAGGAGAGGAAGATTTGCCCATCGGTGATCGAGATCACGTTGGTGGGAATGTAGGCGGAAACGTCCCCGGCTTGGGTTTCGATAATCGGCAACGCGGTCATGCTACCGCCACCGAGGGCATCGCTGAGTTTTGCAGCCCGCTCCAATAAGCGGGAGTGGAGATAGAACACATCCCCAGGATAGGCTTCCCGACCGGGCGGCCGACGCAGCAGCAGGGACATTTGCCGGTAGGCTTGGGCTTGCTTGGAAAGGTCATCGTAGATCACCAGCGTCGCCTTGCCTTTATACATAAAGTATTCCGCCAAAGCTGCGCCAGTGTAGGGGGCCAAATATTGCAGTGTGGCGGGGTCACTGGCGTTAGCGGCTACAACAATCGTGTAGTCCATTGCGCCCCGTTCTTGCAGTTCACCCACCACCTGGGCAACGGTGGAGGCTTTTTGACCGATGGCGACGTAGACGCAGACCACATCTTCGCCCTGTTGGTTGAGGATCGTGTCTACGGCTACGGCGGTTTTGCCGGTTTGGCGATCGCCAATGATCAACTCCCGTTGACCCCGACCCACCGGAATCATCGCGTCAATGGCGGTAATCCCCGTTTGCATCGGCTCATAGACCGAGCGGCGGTCAATGATCCCCGGTGCCATGGATTCAATCAGGCGGCTTTCGGTGGTGTGGATATCCCCTTTGCCATCGATGGGTTGGGCGAGGGCATCCACCACCCGGCCAATCATCGCGTCCCCAACGGGAACCTGAGCAATTTTACCCGTCGCTTTCACGGTACTGCCCTCTTGAATGCCCAAACCAGCACCCATCAACACCACCCCAACGTTATCTTCTTCGAGGTTCAGGGCGATGCCTACGGTGCCGTCTTCAAATTCAACCAATTCCCCCGACATGGCCGTTTGCAGGCCATAAACCCGGGCAATGCCATCCCCAACCTGAAGTACAGTCCCGACATTAGAGACTTGGACATCTTGGTCATAGGATTCAATCTGCTGACGAATAATGTTGCTAATTTCGTCGGGTCTGATACTAACCATAGCGTTTGTTGTAGATCGTGTATGTGAACAAAGGGGTGAAATTAGGCGTTCAACTGAATGCCAATGCGGCGCAGTTGACCCTGTAAACTGGCATCTAAAACCTGGGAGCCAACGCGGATAATCACACCGCCCAAAATGCTGGGGTCAATGGTGATTTTCAATTCAACCCCTTGGGCATTGGTGAAGCTACGCACCTTGTTTTCAATGGCTTCCCGTTGGCTGCCGGTGGGTGCTTGGCAAACCGTGACTTCGGCTAAGGCGATCTGTTTGAGGGCCCGCAACAGGTTGAGATATTCTTCAATAATGGCCGCTAAAAAGATAATGCGACGCTTATCCACCAACAGCATCAGGAAATGACGCAAAGCGGGATCACAGTCTCCCATGATCTGCTGCAATACCCCTTTCTTTTGCGCGTCGGCCACCACCGGGTTGGTGATTAAACCAGACAATTCTGAAGATTGGGCCATCAAATTCGCCAAGGCCCGTAACTCATCGCCAAAATAGTCGGTGAGGTTCCGGTCTTGGGCTAAAGACATTAAGGCTTGGGCATAGGGTTCAGCAATTTGGCTGCTCACTAAGGTTCCCGTCATGGCTATCCTCCCAATTGAGCAATGCAGCGATCGACAAAGCGTTCCTGCATATTGTGGTCTTGAAGGCGGTCTTGCAGTTGGGCTTCTGCCCGTTCGAGGGCGATCGCCACCACCCGTTTCCGCAATTGCGCAATGGCTCGCTCCTGTTCGGAGCTAACATCGGCAGCGGCAGCGGCTTTGATTTTCTCCACATCCGCCTTGCCTTTGGCGAGAACCTCTTCCTTGGCCCGTTGGGCGTTGGTTTGGGATTCGGCGCGAATCCGTTCTGCTTCCGCTTGGGCTTGGGCTAGTTTTTGTTGGGCTTCCGCGAGAGCAGCAGAGGCTTTTGCCGCCGCTTGCTCCGCTTCCGTAATGGCAGATTCGATCCCACTGCGGCGATCGCTCAACATTTTGCCAAGCACAGACCGACCGAAATAGAACAAAACCCCCAAAATAATCGCGAGGTTGAGTACGTTCGTTTCGAGAATATCTAAATTAAACCCAATACCCCCTTCAGTGGAGGCTAGGTATAAGCAAATCCCCATGATCTTTATTTGACCTTTCTTGACGCGCTGGGCGATGATCTGGTGATGGTTACACCAACTCTCGACCTAAGAGTTTTTCGAGAATTTGACGGGTGAGGCCATCAGCTTCGGCTTCAAGGCTTTGGAACGCTTGGGCTTTTTGAGCCTCAATTTCTTGAGCAGCGGCTTCCCGTTCCTGTTGCACCTGTTGCTGGGCCGCTTGAATTTCGGCGGTGACGAGTTGTTGCCCCTCGGCTTGAGCCGAGGCAATCACCGCTTGGGCTTCCCGGCGGACAGAAACTAATTCCTGTTCATACTGTTGCGCAAGGGCTTTGGTTTTCGCCAGCCGCTCCTTGGCCCCTTGGCTCGTAGACCGAATATATTCGGCGCGATCGTCGATCGCCTGACCAATGGGTTTATAAAACAGCACATTGAGGATCACGACCAAGATTAAGAATTGAATCGCCATCAGGGGCAACGTCGCATCAAAATCAAATAGCCCGCCGCCTTCTTCCGCCGCCTCTGCCAGCAAAATTGTCCACTGTATCATTGTTCTGCTCTCTTGCTGAAACTAGGGTTCAGAGGGGGAAAGGGCAGGGGAAGTTCTCCCCCACCCTGTCACCCGCTCAATTATGCGAAGGGGTTAGCAAACAGCAGCACCAAAGCTACCACCAAACCGTAAATGGTCAGGGCTTCCATGAACGCCAAACTGAGCAGCAATGTACCCCGGATTTTACCTTCAGCTTCCGGCTGACGAGCAATCCCTTCAACGGCTTGACCCGCAGCATTACCTTGACCAATCCCAGGGCCGATGGCAGCGAGACCAACAGCTAAAGCAGCAGCGATAACGGAGGCAGCAGCAACTAAACTATCCATGATTTTCTTCCTTTGCCTAATTGAAACAACGACAAAAATTAACAACGTACCCACAATAACCGCCGGGCCAGCGGGGATGCAAAATCCACAGATCAACCCACTTTTAAAGGCGACTAATCGTGGTGCTCTTCACCGCCGTGGCCTTCGATCGCCTCACCAATGTAGGCAGCCGCCAAGGTAGCAAAGATCAAGGCTTGGATCGCACTTGTGAACAGCCCCAAGGCCATTACCGGCAGGGGAATAAACAAGGGAACCAGCAAGACCAGCACGGCAACCACCAATTCATCCGCGAGAATATTCCCGAATAAACGGAAACTCAGGGAAAGAGGTTTGGTAAAGTCTTCGAGGATATTGATCGGCAGTAAGATCGGGGTAGGTTCAATATACTTGGTTAAGTACCCCAGCCCACGCTTTTTGAATCCTGCGTAGAAGTAAGCCAGCGAGGTCAGCAACGCCAGAGCAACAGTGGTGTTGATGTCGTTGGTGGGCGCAGCCAGTTCACCAGCGGGCAAATGGAGCACCTTCCAGGGCATTAATGCGCCAGACCAGTTGGACACGAAAATGAACAAAAAGAGCGTACCCACAAAGGGAACCCAGGGCCGATACTCTTTCTCGCCAATCTGGTTTTTCACCAGATCCCGCAAGAATTCGAGCGCGTATTCCATGAGGTTCTGTGCCCCACTGGGTACCCTTTGAATGCTGCGAGTTGCGGCGATCGAGATGAGCACCAAGACGGCAATGACAAACCAAGAGGCCAAGAAAACCTGACCATGAACCTTGAGGCTGCCAATTTCCCAGTAAAAGTGTTTACCAACTTCGAGTTCAGCTAAAGGGAAGAAGGTGAGACCCTTCAAACCAGTGAGAATTTCCATTGGGCGTTAATTTCCCCAACTTTTTAAGGACAACCTAGGATGAGCTTATCCCCTAACCAGTACCACACTTATCGAGATGAAGCCGACGCGAAGGTTGACTGCACTGTATAGATAATAATGGCGGCTTTGTAGGTGATAAATCCTAGAAATATGGGCACAAGATGCAGTTGATGCCATTGGGTGGCGATGACGATTAACCCGATAAAGGGGGCTAACCGACCGGAGCCGATGCGCTTTTGCTGGACACCCATCCGCTCCACATCACGGGCGAGCATTCTGAGATAAACAACTCCCACACAGGCCCCAATTAAATAATTGAGAGCTATATTGAGGGAATAGGCGATCCAAGTTGAGACAAACGCAATTAGGGTAATGGCGATCGTCACCAGCAGCAGAGCCTGCTTAAGCTGGTAATAGTCTTGCATAGTAGCAATAGACGCTTGGCTTGGCGACTCAGAAGCAGCCAGTGGAGCTTCGGGCGGTGCATTTAGGTTCGACTCGTTCACCATTTGGCTCTGTCATGGGTTTACAGCCGCAACCACAGCGCGGGGGAATGGTTAAAATCCTGGGGGTTCGATCCGAGAGGGAGCGATCCGATGGATTGAGCCATTAACAGCGGGTGAAAGGCGGGCTGTATGTGCCGATTTTCATGTGATGGCCCGGATATTTCGAGCCAAGTGAAATCTTATCATGGTGGGGGATCAATTCCTGAAAATTTGTTGATCCCCCCTGCCCCCCTTAAAAAGGGGGGTTCTGAATTTAACCCCCTTATTAAGGGGGTCGGCGTAGCCGGGGGGATCGTGAGCCTTAAAAGGAAGCAAGATCCCCCCTGCCCCCCTTAAAAAGGGGGGTTCTGAATTTAACCCCCTTATTAAGGGGGTCGGCGTAGCCGGGGGGATCGTGAGCCTAGGAAGTAGCCAGAATAATCAATTGCCGTTGCCAGAGGTGGCGGATCGTGGCCAGGTCTACGCCGGTTTGGGCGACGATCGCCCCCACTGTGCTCACCCCATCGCAGGCGGATAACGTGGCAAATTCAGGATCGCTTAACTGCACTAACTCATAATCATGGTTAAAGAGGCTATGGCTGGGCCAACCATGGAGGCAGGGGTGGAGGCGGGGGATTGCTGGCAACAAAACAGCATCCTCAGACCAATCCCATCGCTCCAGGGGAGGACGGGCCAGGAAAAATTCATAATGGGTGACGGCTTTGGGGTCGAGGTTTTCGATCAGTTGGTAGCGATCGCGCTCCCCCAACCCTTTAGCCCGCTCCATCAATTGGGGCGAATTTCCCAGTAACCGCTCCAGTTGCCAAAATTGGGGGTTAGAAAAGCCCACAAACTCCAACCCAGAAGCATCAATGAATTCAAACAGCGTCGGGATCGTGTAGTCCACCTCGCAGGGGTGAACGTACATATCCGCAAAACATTCATCCCGCTGATTTTCCCCTGCCCACCGTTCCTGTTCCCGTTGCACTAGGGGGTTATCGGGGGGCAATGTGGCGAAGAGTTCGCGCCCCAGGGCTACGCCGTCGCGGTAATCGCCCCGTTGCTCACCTTGGAGAAGGGCGATCGCCCCCTGCATCCGTTGAATCTCCCAACGCCCCAAGGCCCCATAAACAAAAATGTGCATCAAGCCCCCAGGGGCCAGCTTTTGCGCGAGGGATTGAATGCCAACAATGGGGTTGGGCAAATGGTGCAGCACCCCCACAGAATTAATCAGGTCAAATTCCCCCGGCAATTGGGTGGCAACTTCCTCAAGGAACATTTGCCGAAACTCCACCCGCGTTGCCCCCGATCGCCGACACCGTTCCCGCGCCACGGCTAAAGCGCCCTCGCTTAAATCAATGGCAGTAACTTGGGCTTGGGGGTTTAAATGCACTAAATAATCGGTGGTGTTTCCCGTGCCACAGCCCGCGTCAAGAATGCGAATATTGTCGCGATCGGGAGCGCGGCCGGTACAAAAACTATGGGCCGCCGTCCAACTCCACCGCCAGTTATAGCCAGGGGGGGGCGCATCGGAGAGGGGATCAGGGGGGAAAGGGTAGGTGTTGTAAAGTTGGGCAACAGCGGCACGGAGATCAGACATCGGTTTTGAGGAGATTGAGTAACAGTTAAGATTCAGCGGGATCGGGTTCAGGGGTCGGGACGGCAAACCCGGCCACGATCGCCACCATCAGCCACCAAAGGGTATTAATCACCGGGCGATACCACACCGTATCAAAACAGCCTTGGGTGAGCAGGGCTGCACCGCCAGCGATCGCCCCCATCAACCATAACCCCTGATCATCCCCCAACCGGCGCAACCGGCCAAGCTGATTTAATCCTTGGCTCAGGGTCAATATCAGCAACCAGAGGAAACTGGCAAAACCGAACCAGCCGATTTCGAGAATATGCTCTAAAAATACTGAATAGGCCCCTAGAGCATTTTCAAAGCCGGTGCGGGCATAGAGGGGATAAACCTTTTTAAATACGCCATTACCGGGGCCAATGCCCAAAATGGGAAAATCGCCAATCATCTTAAACACCGATTCCCAGACATTAATCCGGTAGTTATTGCTGCTATCGCCCCGGCCGGCAAAAATACTCATCACCCGCAACCGCACCGCCTCCACTGTCAAAATTGCCCCCAACACCGCCGCCCCAAAGGAGCCAAACACCAAGGGTAACAACCACCGTCGCCAAAATTGGGGCAGGGCGGCAGCGTACCAATAGCGGGCGAGGAGGAATAAAACCACGAGGGCGACCATTAAGCCCAACCATCCCCCCCGGCTGCCAGTGAAATAAAGGCAGGCCGTATTTAACACCACCATCATCCCGGCGAGGAGCTTAGGGAGCCAACCCTGCCACAGCAGAAGGGCGGCAATACTGAGGGTGATGGCGGGGAGGAGATAGCTGGAGAGTACATTGGGGTTGCCGAGATAGCTATAGACTCGCGTCGCATTGGCTAGGGGGGAGGTGGGATCATTCCAGGTGGCTAATTGATCAACGCCGTGGATTTGTTGGCGGAGGCCGTAGACGGTGACGACGAGGGCAAGATGAAGGTAGCTCGTGAGGAGCCAGTTCCGCCAGCGGGGCGATCGCAACACCTGGGCCGCTAACAGGAAAAAGCCCAAATAGAGGCTAAACCGGATCAATCCCGTTAATGCCAGCTTTTTCTCTGGGGAAAAGGCCGTCGAAAGCACCATCATGGCGAAATACAAGAGCAGGCCCCAATGGATGGGCGTAACGCTCTGGCGCTGATCATCGGTGAGAGTGAGCAATAACCAATAGGCCCCGGTGGCGATCAGTAGCACCCCGATCAAACCCGTATCAAAAAAGGGGGCGAAGCCTAGCACCAAAGCGATCAGCAGTACCCCCAAAGGTTCCGCCCATTGCAGCAGCCAACTCCCGGCCCGCCAATTCCCCCATAAACCAATAAGGCGATAGGCCAAACTGCCGGCCTGCCAACGGGCCAGGGGTAAGGTTTGTAACGTGAATCCTTGCCAAGCCGTCAGCATCGGCATTTCCCCTTGAAATTGCTGGATTGATTTTCGCGCCAAATTCGAGGAATGTAAAGAATGCACTGCTTGAACTTGGACATTAACCCTATGGAACGGCTCCCGGAATCATTGCAATATTTGGCGGGTAAAGTGGCGATCGTGACCGGCGCATCAAGGGGAATCGGGAAGGCGATCGCCCTCCATTTAGCGGCATCCGGTGCGAAAGTGGTCGTCAACTATGCCCAATCCAGCCCCGCCGCCGAGGCCGTTGTCGCCGAAATTGTTGCCGCTGGGGGGGAAGCGGTGGCCAAACAGGCGGACATTGCCCAAGGGGATCAGGTGGAGGACTTGATCGACAGCACCAAAAAAACATGGGGCAGTGTGGATGTATTGGTAAACAATGCCGGGATCACCCGCGACACGCTCCTGCTGCGTATGAAGCCTGAAGATTGGCAAGCGGTGATCGATCTCAACCTCACGGGCGTATTCCTCACCACCCGCGCCGTGAGTAAAATCATGCTCAAACAGCGCAGCGGCCGGATCATTAATATTGCCAGCGTTGCCGGCCAGATGGGCAACCCCGGCCAAGCCAACTACAGTGCCGCTAAAGCGGGGGTAATTGGCTTTACGAAAACCGTGGCCAAGGAACTGGCCAGCCGGGGCGTAACGGTGAATGCCGTCGCCCCTGGTTTTATTGAAACGGATATGACCCACGGCCTCAATAGTGATGAAATTTTGAAATTCATTCCTCTGGGTCGCTATGGCCAACCCGATGAAATTGCCGGAATGGTGCGGTTTTTAGCCGCTGATCCGGCGGCGGCCTATATTACCGGCCAAGTGTTTAACGTCGATGGTGGCATGGTGATGGCTTAGGACGGAAGTTGAGGGGAGAGAACCCGCAGGAGTACAATCAATCAGGATTGCGATTCAGCCTTGTCCATCGTCCCACAGCCCCCGTGACCCATGAGGCCCCATCTTTACCGTCTCACCATTGACCCTGCCCAATGTCAGGGGGAAACGGTAACACTTTTGGCTCCTCAGCACCATTATCTCTATCGGGTGGTGCGGTTGCGAGAAGGCGATCGCTGCGTTCTCCTCAATGGCCAGGGCCAGGGCTGGATCGCCCAATTAGCAGGGGAGCAAGCGCAATTGCTCGAATCCCTGACGCTCACTAACGAGTTACCCATTCCTCTCATGTTACTCGTCGCCCTCCCTAAGGGCAGCGGCTTTGAAGAGATTATCAGAGCCGGAACAGAATTGGGGGTAAGCGGGTTTGTGCCGGTGATCAGCGATCGCACCCTCCTCAAACCCAGCCCCCAAAAGCTGACTCGTTGGCAGCGCATTGCTCAGGAGGCGACGGAGCAATGTGAACGGGCGATTGTTCCCACGATTGCGCCCCCTCAACCTTGGGCTGAAGCCTTAACCCAAGCTCAGGGGTTGAAACTGCTGGCAACGGCACGGGGGAATCGCCCTGCCCTCCTCCAATCCCTCAAGGGCAAACCGGATCACATCAGCCTGGCCACCGGGCCCGAGGGGGGTTGGACAAGTAAAGAGGTGGAGGGGGCGATCGCCGCTGGCTTCCAACCCATTCATTTAGGGCCGCGCATTTTACGAGCCGTCACCGCCCCCATCGCCGCCGCCGCCATCATCGCGTCCTGGCAAGAGGGGGGAAGAATTGAGAATTGAGAATTGAGAATTGAGAACACTCAACGTTCCTCTTTCCTCTCTTCTCTATCCTCTTTTCTCCTCTTAAACCATATCCTTCAAAATTTCCGAGGCCTGTTGGAGTTGCTGCGTTCCCATCCGGGTTTGGCGAATGCCGTTAGCGGTTTCCTTTGCCCCTTGGTTAATACTATTCATCGCCTGCACCACCTGCTCAATGGCCGTCACCTGCTGCTTAATATTCAAGGAAATTTGCTGATTATTAATCACCACATTGTTAACAGCATCGGCAACTCCGGCAAAAGCAGAGGCTGTTTGTTGCGTACTTTGAACGCTAATTTCTACGGTTTTTGTCCCTTCATCCGTGACCATTACCGTTGAATTAATCGCGTGCTGAATATCTGTTACCAAATCATTAATTTTCTGCGCCGACTGCTTACTTTGATCCGCCAGCTTGCGAATTTCCGTCGCCACCACCGAGAAGCCTTTGCCATGCTCCCCAGCCCGCACCGCTTCCACCGCTGCATTCAGCGCCAACATATTGGTTTGATTCGCCAAATCCGAAACCAATTGGGAAATATTGCCGATCTGCCCCGTTTGCTCACTGAGGTGCAAAATTTGCTCGGCGATCGCACTCACCTTATCCCGCAATACCGTAATCCCTTCCAGGGTTTTGCCCACCGCAGCCGTCCCCCCATCGGTGAGGTTGAGGGCCTGTTGGGCGGCGCTGGTGGCCGCTTCCGCCTGTTGGGAAGATTGCCGCGAAGAAGCCCCCAATTCATCCATGGTGGTGGTGGTTTCGCTCACCGAGGCGGCCTGCTGGCTCGCGGTGCGCTCCTGTTGTTCAACGGTGGCGGCAATTTCGGTGGTGGAGGCCGCTAGGGTGTTGGCGGTTTCGTTGAGGCGTTGAGTAATATTGCGAATAATCCAGATCGAAGCAGCAATGGCAATGGCAATGGAAAGTGCCGCCGAACCAATCACCACCGTTACCAATGTATTGAGGGTATCCCGTTGATCCTGAAGCGTCTCTTCAACTAACTCAGTTTCACGATCTTGGACGATTTCAATTGCTTCCGTTAAATTGGTAATCTGCTCTCGGCCTCGGTTTTGTTGCCAAAAGGTGATTGATGCATCCTGCTGATTTTGATTAATCACCGCCCAGAGTCGTGCATTCACCTGCTTGTACTCATCCATCTGCTGCCGTAGTCTCACCAGATTATCCTGTTGCTCTGCATCAATCAGGAGGATCTCTAATTCATCTAAAATGTTATCGACATGCTGAAAGGCTTCTTCGTAGGCACGGCGGGATTCGTCATCTGCATCTAGAATCCCGCCCCGAACCGTTCGGGACATGACCTGGACATTCACCGCCAGATCACCAATTTGTTCAGAAACCTGGACGCGACGGGTAATCGATTGCTCTCCGGAACGCACCATCTGAACATTAAAAAAGACAGCCACCGCAGACAGGAGCGAAAGGACAATGGGAATGGCATAGCCGCCAATAATCCAAGTGCGGACTTTAAACCCTTGCAACTGTTTTTCTAGCAAGATGTTAGTGCGGGGATGGTCGGAGACTGAGGAAAGTTTATTCATAATGACCTTAATAGAAAAGGGATGAAAATGAGCAATGAGCTAGTGATGTCCTGAAGAAAAATATTGAGTCAAGCCTGAAGTTGGATCATGAATTGGACAATTAAGATTCATCCACCACAAGCTGGCCTTGATTGAGCAATTTAGGCAAGGCTAAAATGCTCATCATCCGGCCTTGGTAGGGGGTTTCACCGTCTAGGTATTCATCACTAATGCCATGGATCGCCGTGGGAACGGGGCAAATTTCTTCTGGGTTGAGCAGCACCACATCGAGAATTTCCGTAATTACCACCCCCACCACCAAATCTTCACAATCAACGATCATCGCCTGTTGTAAATTGTTGCTGTTTTGTAAAAAGGTACGGTTGGCAATGACTGGCGGCAGGTTCAGCACGGTGGAAATATCAATTAATGTGACAATTTCCCCCCGAAGATTGACATTACCAATGATATGGGAAGGAGCGCAGGGAATTGGCGTGATCCGTTTAATTTCCGTAAATTCCCGCACAATCCCTAAATCAATGCCAAATAACTCAGAGCCGAGGCGAATCACGGCTAAGGAAGCCCGGCCGCGATGGTCTTGGTTGTCCGGCACTTGGCGCAGATGGTCGGCGCGATCGCGCAGGATCTGCCGCTCCTCTGGGGTGGCATGGGGGAAAAACTGCCGCTGGCTTTGCAGTTGGCTTTCTAAATCCCCCAAGGTTTGGCGGAGATGATCCACCCCTTCAGCGGTGAGGGAAAACAGATCTTCTACCCCATGGCGGGCCCGCTCCGGAGGATGGAGCAACACCTGGGGACTGAGCAACACGATCAAGTCATCACCACTGTGGGCAATGCCGGTCTGTACCGGCTGCTGCTCCTGTTCCCAGCGATAGCGGGCCTTGGTGGTAATGTCGCGACTACTGAGCGATCGCACATCCTGCACCTGATTAACCAAAATCCCAAAGCGCTGGGCCTCATCTTGGAGGACAATAATGCGATCGCTGAGGTGGTAGGGCTGGGGTTGATAGCCCAAGCGTAAATTCACATCCATCACCGGAATCACTTCCCCCCGGAGATTTAAAACCCCAACAATATAGCGGGGTGCTTCTGGCACCGGGGTCAGTTCCGGTAAAAAGAAAATTTCATCCACCACCAAGCTATCTAAACCGTAGTAGGTTTGGTTAATACCAAAAATCAAGTAGGTGGTTTGCCCTGTGATCAGGGTATCGGCCATCAGAGAATCAGCCATCGTCAATCACCACATTATTTCAATCATGACAAAATACAAACTTTAATCAAATAATGTTAATTTACTTTGCTTTATTTGATTACTTCAACACCCTAAATTTATTCTATCGCAAAATCTCAAGGGGGTTGAGATTGCTATAGATTTGTATCTTTTTAAAGGGGGCAAAATTTTATTTCGTCCCCATAACCTGCATTTTTCTGTAGTAGGGTGCGTCAGACGAAAAAATGATGCTCGGAGTTGTTGAATTTCCCCTGACGCACCGAATCCTAAATATCATTCGCTTAATAAATTGGCGGGATCAATTTGTTCGATTAAATCCTGAACAGTCAAGTCTAAGCGCCCATCGACGCGACTTTGAGGGGGCAACTGCTGCAATAAAGCCAGGGCAGTTTGGCGCATTTTTTGGCCTCGGCTGGGATTGCCTTCTTGTTCATAGAGTTGACTGAGTTCGTAATAGGCCAAAATGGCAGTGGGTTCGAGATAAATAATTTTTTTGAATAATTGCTTGGCTCCTTCATTATCTCCTTGTTCTTCGGCAATTTGCGCCATCAGGTAATAAATTGCAATCGAAAGGGGTTCGAGTTTGAGGGCGGTTTGACAGGTGGCGATCGCCGCCTCGTATTGCCCCGCATTGGCCTCCAATTGCGCCTTCAGCAAATGGGCCGCAAAATTACGGCCATCCTGGGCTAACACCGCTTCAATTTTTTGGCGCGATCGCTGGTAATTCTTCTGTTGCAGACAAAATTCCGCTTCGGTGAGTAAATCCGCCACCGTCGGCGGGGGCATTGGGGAGGCGGTTGCCACCGGGAGCACAACGCGAGGGGCAGGGCGGGTTCTGGGTTCTGGGATCACCGGCATCGGTAAAGGGATAGGGGAATGGACAGGATGATGATCCCGCCGTTGATAGATCACCGATTCCGGGAAAAGGTGACTTTGGAAGGCGCTTAAATCCTGACCATATAACTCCGCATGACCCGTAACTAAATAACCATGGGGGCCTAAAGCCTGGGCAAACGTCCCCAAGGCGGTGGTAATCGCATCGAGGGAAAAATAGATAAACACATTGCGACAGACAATTAAATCAATGTCGGCGATCGCCATTTGCCGAGCCATCGGTTTAGCCAGATTAAAAGACTCAAACTGAACCATGGCGCGAATCTGCTGATCCAGTTGGAACCCCTCCCCGCAGGGTTGAAAATACCGCTGTTGAATCACGGGGGAGAGCGATCGCAACGACCATTGAGGGTAATAACCCTGTCGGGCCCGCTCCAACACCATGGGATTAATATCCGTCCCCAACACCTCATATTGCCAACCCGGCTCATGGGCCAACAACTGCCGCAGCAAAATCGCCAAAGAATAGGGTTCCTCCCCCGTCGAACAGCCCGCACTCCAAATCCGCAACTGTCGTTCCCGTCGTTTCGCCGCAATCAGCCGGGGCAACAACACCTGCTCAAGGAGTTGAAATTGGCCATGATCTCGGAAAAAATAGCTTTCAATATTGGTAAGAATCACCGTTAATTCCTGCCATTCTTGATGGCTTTGCTCCCCCAAACCCGTTAAATGAGCATAATAATCCTCAGGTCGTGGCATCCGCAGCTTAGTCATCCGCTGACCAATTTTGCGAGCAAACTCACTATAGTCCTGTTCTCGAATCCGAATGCCTGTCCGTTCATTGACCAATTCAATAAAGGGATAAAGCCAATGCTCCGGAAGGATAAGCTGTGAAAATGCCATGGCCGCAGAGAAAAAAAGCATAGTAAAGATCAAAAAAAGACGATAAAAATCAAAAATTTAGCTTTTACGGAAATCCGCCGCAGGTTGAACCGGAATTTGAATCGTAAAGATCGTTCCGCTTCCTGGTACAGAATCGCAGGTGATCCGACCATGGTGCTTTTCCACAATAATTTGATAACTAATCGCTAGCCCCAGTCCCGTACCTTTCCCCACTGGCTTGGTGGTAAAGAAGGGATCAAAAATATGACTCACGGTTTCCGGAGACATCCCTGAGCCATTATCCTGAAGCCGAATTAAGGCATCCCCTAGGGGTTCACCATCTCCGTTTTCGGGATGCTCTGGATCAGGCATAAATTCCGTTGAGATCGTAATTTGTCGAGGTTCAGGTTCATCCTCCATCGCATCAATGGCATTGGCAAGGATATTCATAAACACTTGATTGAGTTGGCCGGCATAGCAATCTACGGGGGGAAGATCACCATAGTTTTTAATGATTTCAATTTCGGCACGATTGCCTTTGGCTTTGAGGCGATTGTGCAAAATCAGGAGGGTGTTATCTAAGCCTTCGTGAATATCCACCGGCTTCATTTCCGCCTGATCTAATCGGGAGAAATTACGGAGGGATAGGACAATTTGCCGGATGCGCTCCGCGCCAATTTGCATCGAAGCCAAGGTTTTGGG
Organism: Spirulina sp. CCNP1310; assembly: GCF_034932185.1. Lineage (NCBI taxonomy): Bacteria > Bacillati > Cyanobacteriota > Cyanophyceae > Spirulinales > Spirulinaceae > Spirulina > Spirulina sp. CCNP1310. The sequence continues at coordinate 46,054 of NZ_JAYGHW010000095.1, forward strand.
GAGGTCTTCAATAATAAAATCCAAATCAATTTCATCTTCTAACTCACTTAATTTTTCGTTGTCGGGGAGATATTGGCGATAGGTTTCCACCAAACGCACCAGATCATTGACGTATTCACTGGTATAGCTCAAGTTACCGGAAATAAAATTAACGGGATTGTTAATTTCATGGGCAATACCGGCAATCATTTGCCCCAAGCTGGACATTTTTTCGGTTTGGATCAGTTGGGCTTGGGTGCGTTTGAGTTCCTGAAGCGTCAGTTCGATTTGTTGGGCTTGGGTTTGGGCGGCGAGGGCGGCGGCTCGGGTTTGGGCGAAGAGTTCCGCTTGATCAATGGCGAGGGCGAGTTGATCCACCACCGCTTGGAGCAGTTCTATTTCCTGTTCGCTCCAATGGCGCACGCCCCGCCGCTGGCTACAGGCGATCGCCCCTAAATGATCCGACCGGGTTTTTAAGGGCAGCAACAGCAGAGACTGAATTTCTAAATCCCGCAACAAATCCATTAACCCTTGGGCATCTTTACTGTTGAGGAAGGGCAACGGCGGCGGGTGTTGAATATCATCAATTCGTAACAATCGTTGCTGACCAATTTGTTCAGCGAGAAACGTGAGCCTTTCCGGGGGGCAGGTGGCGATCGCCTGGCCACAGTTGGTTTCCACCCCCGCCTCATGGCTGACCATTAAACTAACCATTTCCCCCTCCGTCCAACACCAAAGATAGGTGCAGCAATCCACATTCAACAATTGGCGGATCTCATGGACGGCAGTATCGAGGATCGTATTGAGGTCGAGGGAATTGCGGATCTGGTTGGCAAGACGAAAGAGCAAGGCCTCCCGGCGAGAGAGTAAGGCGGTGCGGGCCCAGCAGCGATCAATATCAATGGCCAAACTATCGGCGAGGGAGCCTAACCCCTCATAAACCAAGGGCCGGAGGGCTTGATAACTCCAGAGGGCCAACACGCCGATCAGACGCTCATCCAATACCATCGGATAGCCGACAAAATGGAGTTTGGTGGGGAGTTTTCCCGGTGCGGGTTCAAGGTTGCAAAAAACACTATCGTTGTCTTGGAGTGGGCGATGCACCGCCACGGCCCCCGATTGGAGGGGATCCCCAAAGGCGGGAAACACCAAGTCAACAACGGGCTTTTGGGTTTGGGCGATCATGCCAATGATCGAATGCTCTAGGGTTAAAACCGGCGATTGAAACAGCAGTGAACTCAGCAGCGGCTCACTGGTTTCGCCGTTGTAGCTGAACCCCTGACGCTCTAAATACTGGGCTTGGCTGTTATAGACCCAAATGGCGGCGATCGCCCCATCCAATTCATCAATAATCGCGTCGGTGCAATATTGTAAACTTTCCGCTAAACCATGGGCATGGACTAAAAACCGGCTCACCCGCCCCATCAGATGCCCCAAGCGAGACTGCTCCATCACATCCGCTTCCACCTGCTTGCGATCGGAAATATCCCGCAAAAAGACCAAAATCCCGCCATTTTCCCGTTGAATTTGTACATGGAGCCAACAATGGCCCAACACAGAAAACGCCTCAAAGTGGGACATCCCCCCTTGAGTCATAATCCGCCGATATTCCGATTCAAAGCTGGTGGCAAGGAGTTGGGGGAACTCTTCCCAGAGGTTATGGTGGAGTAAATCTGCCTGTGACCGGCCAAATAAGACCGTCGCCGCCCCATTGAGCATAACAAATCGCCACTGTTCATCTAAGCGAAAAACAGCATCAGAAGTATTTTCAAACACAGTCCCATCCATAACACTGACAATCACTCTTGGACTCCTACCCAGCAATGAACAATCGGGTGTAACTTTGGCTTAAGCAGTTCAACGCTACCGGGAAAAATCATAAGTTCGTCATTTTAACAGTTCTGACCGAGGGGAAAAGTTTCCAACGGGAGAATTATTTTGTTTCCCTGGAAACAATTTTTAACACAAGAAAACCCTGACCCTGGCTGGCGTAGCCCTGCACCTAGAATTGCCTACTCTGCCTTAGCCTAATTATCCGTGCTATCTGCACCGCTACGGGGATTTTCAGGATATCTTATTCAATTCCTTAATGAATTGTTAGGAAAACAACAAACTGAGGAGTGAGAGGAGAGGCGTGAGCATTGTGGGAGAAAGTTCTCTCTCTCCTCCTCACGGGGTAATTTGGCCCGCTTCAACGGTCAACTGTTGAGCGGCTTGCTGCCAAGCCCCATCAAACCCGGCAAGGTGGGTGGTGGTGATCACTGTTTGGAAGCGGTCTTGAATCGCTGCCAGGAGGTGATTTTGACGCTGTAAATCCAACTCGGCTAGGACATCATCCAGGAGCAGCAGGGGCGGCTCTCCCGTTACCGCCTCGATTAAATGTAACTCCGCCAGCTTAATGGCGAGAACAAGGGTACGCTGTTGTCCTTGGGAAGCGTAGCTTCGGGCGGGAATGTCATTGATTAACAGTTCAAGATCATCCCGGTGGGGGCCGACCATCGTTGTGCCGCGCTGGGTTTCCACGGTTTGCCGTTGTTGGATGCACGCCAAAAAGGCCTGTTGTACCTGTTGGGGATCGTCCGTTTGCCAAGGCACATTGGGACTGTAGGTGAGGGTTAAAATTTCCGGTTGACCGCTGATTTGGCTGTGCCAAGCTTGGGCGAGGGGGGCAAGGCGAGCGAGGACGCGGGCGCGGCGACGGGTGACGCGCCCACCATGGGCCGCCAGTTGGGCATCCCAGAGGGCAAGCTGTTGGGGGGAGAGGGTCTTTTCGCCGCGATGCTGGCGCAACAGTGCATTGCGTTGACGGAGCACATGGGTATATTCCTGCAAAATATGGGCATAGACGGGTTCTAGCTGGACAACGAGATTATCCAACCAACGACGGCGATCTTCCGGCGTTCCCCGCACCAAATCGAGATCAAGACTGGAAAATTGGACGGCGTTGAGGGTTCCGAGGGCATCGAGTTGACGTTTGAGGGGTTCGTGGTTGCGGCTGAGGGTACGGCGGCCCGGATGGCGCAAGGTGCAACCCAGTTCGACGGTGCTATAGCGTTGGGCAATGGTGGCGTTGATCTGGCTGCTGTCGGTGCTGTGGTGGATCAGGTCGCGATCGCGGCTGCTGCGGTGGCTTTTCAACGTTGCCAGGAGTTCGATGGCTTCGAGCAGGTTAGATTTCCCTTGGGCATTGTCACCGAGAATAATCGTTTTCGGGGCGGTAAACGTCAGGGCTTGATCGCGGTAGTTCCGAAAGTTGCGCAGATGGAGGTGTTGGAGATACATCGGGGGCGATCGCCGTCGGGATTCACAGGTCGGGGGCATTGCTTCAGCATACCCTCTGGCCGATCCCCCCATGCCACAAGTCCGAGCTTGGGTTAAACTTGATGGGCCCTTCGCAATCCAAAACCATGATCCGGCGGTTGGCCCCTCTGTGCGTGTTTTTGCTTCCCCTCCGGGCTGTGGGCGTTGCCCCATTACCCACTGCGGCCCAATGGCTCCCTGAACCAGAGCGACGCATTCCCCCCATTACCCCCAATGCGCCGCCCCCCGGCCTTCCCCCCATTCCCAGCGACCCCCTCCCCCCCGATGCCTTCGCCCGTGATTTCCGCGTCACTGCCCTCCAGCCCGATGCCCTCGATTCCCTGTGGATTGCTTCCTGGTTGGGCCTGGCCCGGATCAATCCCCACACTGGCCAGATCCTCGCCCGCGTCGGTTTAGCCAATTCCCGCCTTCAGGCCCTCGCCCTGGATCAGGTGGGGCGGGTTTGGGTGGGAACCAGTAGCGGCCTCATGCGGGTCGATCCCCAAACCGATGACGTAACCGCCTATAACCTGACGTTGCCCTCAAATCGGATTCTTTCTTTGTTGGTGGATCGGCGGGGTTTTCTCTGGGCGGGGGGCGATCGCGGTTTGAGTTTAATCAGCCCCGATCAGGGCTTAATGATGACCACCCTCCAAGCCCTCAGCGGCGTGAGTGCCAATGCCCTCACCCTCGATGATCAGGGTCAGTTGTGGGTGGGAACCTTAGAGGGCTTAGTCCAGGTGGATACCGCCAGCGCGTTTCCCTTGGCAATGATGAATAATTTGCCCGGCGGCATGGTGCAGGCCCTGGCCACTGCCCCCAATGGCCTAATTTGGGCGGGAACCCCCAACGCCCTGCTGGTGATTGACCCCCTTGAACGACGGATCACCCGTTCCGTCACCCCCTTTCGCGGCAAAAACGTCACCTCCCTTGCCTTTGCGGGCGATCGCACCCTCTGGGTCGGCACTGAAACCGGACTATTCCAAATCCAACCCGAAACCGGCGCAATTTTGGCCGAAATCGCCGGCCTCCCTTCGGCACAAATCCTCTCCATTGCCCCCGATACCGGCAATAAAATCTGGATCGGCACAGGGGAAGGTTTGGCTTGGATTAGTCAAACGAACGGTTTAGTGCGACCCCATGGGGGCTTTGTGGCCAATCCTCCGGCTCCGTTTTAGGGGAATATTTATGTTTTTTTCCATCGTCATCCCCACCTATAACCGCCTCCCCATCCTTACCAAATGCCTACGGGCTTTGGAGGCACAGGTCATTCCCCCTCATAGTCCGATTACCGGCTATGAAGTGGTTGTCGTCGATGATGGTTCGACGGATCAAACCGTGGCTTGGTTACAGGCTCATGATCAGGAATTTCCCCATCTTGTCCTTTTGGAGCAGGATCATGGCGGCCCGGCCTTGGCTCGGAACTTGGGGGTTCATCAAGCCCAAGGGGATTGGATTATTTTTATTGATAGTGATTTGGTTGTGACCCCTAGCTTTTTAGCGGCTCATTGTGAGGGGTTAACCCAGGGGCAGCGAGCAACGGGGGGCGATGGGTACGCGATCGCGGATCGCTGCTTTACCTATGGCGCGGTGATCAATACGGCCAATTTTGAGAATCCCACAGCGGAACCCTATAAGCTGACGGATTTTTCGGCGGCTTATTTTGCGACGGGGAATGTGGCGATCGCCAAGCATTGGCTCCACACCGCCGGTTTATTTGACCCGCAATTTCAACTCTACGGTTGGGAGGATTTGGAATTGGGGGTACGGCTGAAAAAGTTGGGTTTAAAGCTGATTAAATGCCCCGCCGCCGTCGGCTACCATTGGCATCCCGCCTTTACGCTGGCCCAAATTCCCCAAATGATTGATCAGGAAATCCAGCGGGGCCGCATGGGGGTCTTGTTTTACCAAAAACATCCCACTTGGGATGTGCGGATGATGATCCAAATGACCAGTCTCCATCGCGTCCTCTGGGGCCTGCTTTCCCTCGGCGGCTGGCTCAATGAGCGACGCATGGCCCCCCTATTGCAATGGTTAATCGATCAGGGCCGCCCCCGTCTCGCGTTGGAGGTGGCCCGGATTTTCCTCAATTGGTACAACGTCCAAGGGGTCTATGCCGCCTATCGGGAACGGCGGGCCGCCTGACGACGTTTTAAACCGATCCCCCCAAAGCCTGTCAACAGTAACGCGAGGATGGAAGTAGGTTCGGGAACGGCTTGGGGTTCGGGATCGGGTTCGGGACTGGGTTGGGGTTCGGGATCAGCGATCGCCACCGATTGTGGATCAACCACGAGCCGCCCCACCAAAAAGGCCGAGGAGGCTTTATATTCTTCCGTGATAAACGAGGTAACGGGGTTAAAGGTCTCAACGGTGCGACTAAAGCCCAGAAGTTCTAAGGTGTAGTTGTTATTGTCTTTGGTGAAGCTGGCCAAGCTAAAGGGGCTGGTGAAGTCGATCTTGTCGTCACAGGGAACGGTGCTGATCTGAAACACCGGACAATTAGCCAAACTCCAGGTATTGGGGGTTTCATCAATGGTGAAACCGTAGTTAAAGTTTTGCACCATGCCATCAATGGTCATCGCCAGTTGCAAAGATGCCCCATTGGCCCCAGTCCCACCATAGATCGGGAAGTTGAGATGGGTCAGTTGACCGAGGATGAAGTTATTGCCACTGCTAATCGTGGTATCGCTAGCGGCTCCAAAGTTAAAGCCACTTTGGCCGGAATAGGTGGCGGCTTCGCCCCAGCGGATGCTACTGGTTCCCACGCCGGAATAGTACCAAGAATCGCCGTTAATGCCTGTCCAAGTGCCGCTAATATCGGTGATGTTAAAAGTGACTGCCATTGCTGGCAGTGACATCAACAGAGTGACTGTCCCCGCGAGGAAGGAGGTACAGTGCGATCGCCATCTTGAAAAAATCATGGGTTTTTCTTCTAGAACAATTAACTTCACCCTAACCCCCGTTTGAGGGAATGACATTAGAGCTTTAACTTGATCTAGGAATCGCTGCCGGAAATTTCCGGTTTTTTGCGGGATTCGAGCCAAATCGTCAAGGCGATCGCCCCCACTACCCCCACCAAGGCGAGAACGCCAAACTGTGCCACCCACCCCACCAATTGGGCTAGAGGGATCAACCGCCCCACAAAAAAGGCCAACGTCACCATCAACACCGCCCACACCGTCGCCCCGCCTAAATTACAGAGCAAAAACTGACGGTAGGGCATTTGGGCAATCCCCGCCATTGGCCCGGCGAAAATCCGCAACAGCGCCACAAACCGGCCAAAAAATACCGCTCGCCCCGCATTGAGGCTGAACTGTTGGCGGGCAACCCGCAGTTGTGCTTCGGAAATGCGGAACCACCCCCCCACCCGCACCAGGAGCGGCCAGCCGCCCCATTTCCCCAACCAATAGCCACAGTTATCCCCCAGCACCGCCCCGGAGATGGCACTGGCCAGCACGCCCCAGTAGCTCAGATCGCCACTGCCCGCTAAAAACCCCCCGACGAGGGTAATCGTCTCACCGGGCAGGGGAATGCCCGTATTTTCTAAAGCAATACCGATAAAGATCACCCAATAGCCGTAGAGTTGGGCTAGGTCTTCCAAGCGATCGAGGGATAAGATTTCCACGGACATCCCTATTTACAAAAGTTCAATATCTTTCTCATCTTGACGCGATCCAGGCTAGGCTGTCAATGTCAAAATCAGTGCTTTGCCTTTAGGTTGGGGAACAATCGGAGCAATCGGATTGATGGGGTAGGGTGAAATAGATCGTTGTTCCGGCTCCAAGTTGCGATTCTGCCCAAATTTTACCGCCGTAGCGCTCGACAATTTTCTGGCAGGTGGCTAAACCAATCCCGGAACCGGGGGGGGATTCCTCTAACTGTACCCGATGGAACAGCTTAAAAATGCGATCGCATTCCTCCGAAGGGATCCCCCGACCATTATCACGGATCCCAAACCGCCAATATTCGCCGTCTGCTTCTACCCAAACGCGCACATCAGGAGGCAGATGGGGACGGGCAAACTTGAGGGCATTACTGAGAAGATTTTGCAAAAGTTGTAAAATTTGCGTGGCATTAACCACAAGGGTAGGCAGTGGCTCTACGGTGATTTGAGCTTGACTATTTTGGATACTAAATTGTAAGTTGGCTAACACTTCCCGCATCACACCATTACAATCAGTGGCTACAATCCGATGGGATTCAACCCCCACTTGAGCATAGGCGAGTAATCCTTCGATCATCTGTTGGAGGCGATCGCTTCCTGCGATAATTTTTTCCACATAAATCACGGCCGGGGGGTCGAGGCGATCGCCAAATTGCACCCGTAATAACTTGGCAAAACCCATAATACTCTGAAGCGGTTGGCGAAGATCATGGGCAATGGTAAAGGCAAATTGCTCCAGGGCTTCGTTGGAGCGAGTTAATTCATGATTGAGGGTTTTCAGTTTACGATTAGCCTGTCGTAAAGCGGTGGTGCGCTCTGCGACTTTGTGCTCTAAATATTGATTAAGTTCTGTGAGTACAGTATTTTTTTCTTCTAACTTTAAATCATGATTAAAACTGTGGAGGGCTTCCTGAACCGTCGTGATCAAGTCCTCTTTATTCCAAGGCTTGGTGATGTAGCGGTAGAGATTGGCCGCGTTAACCACATTCCCGACGGCATCGGCATTGGCTTGGCCCGTTAACATGATTTTAAAAATGCGCGGGTTTTGGGCATGGATTTTGATCAGCAAATCATCCCCTTTTAAGCCGGGCATAATATAATCTGCAATCACCACCGCCACCCGATGCTTATCCGCTGTTAATTCTGCGATCACTTCCAGTGCTTCTTCCCCATCCTGGGCTAATTCAATGATAAAATCTGGCCCAAGGGCATTCTCCAGTTCCGTTTGAATACTGCGTAAAATACTGGGTTCATCATCAACGCAAATAATCGCCAGTTTATGAGTCATGCTGAGAGAGGGCGGTAGAAATCAACGTCTGTAGTTCTAAGGCTTGCCAAGGTTTTTGGAGACAATAAAAGAGCTTTGCTTCGGTGTAGGTGCGCTGAATGGCCTGCTCATTGGCCTGGCCTGTCAACAGGATCGTGGTAATTTCTGGATAAATTTTGTGAATCCGGATTAAAAACTCATCGCCATTCATCCCAGGCATTAACCAATCAGAAACAATGAGCACGATCATGATGCCTTCTTGACGTAATTCGTCGATAATTTCAAAGGCTTCATCAGCACTTTCTGCAAACTCGCAGAGATACTGAGATGCTAATGTTGAGCGTAATTCAATCTCTAAGCTTTTGAGAATTGTGACTTCATCATCCACACAAAGAATCGCGGTATGGGGACTCATAGGCATTGGTATTCTGCACGGCTTCCCCACTATCCTAGCCCAAATGGTGGGCTTCCTTGCAGCGGGTGGGAAGTTGAAAGCTGATGGGGTTAGGGCTTGAAGCGTTGTCGTAGGGGTTCGTAAATGAGGGGGGCGATCGCCAGCAAACTCAGCAGGAACACGGCGAGGAAAAAGGGCTTCATCTGGCCCGTGGCTAGGGCGGTTTTGCCAGCGGCTCCCAAGCTGGCATACAAGATCGTACCGGGTAAAATCCCTACCGCCGTACCGATGGCATAGGGCTTTAAAGCAATGGGGGTGAGGCCAAAGAGAAAATTAACGATCGTAAAGGGGGAAATGGGAAAAAAGCGCACCGCCAACACGAAGGAGAGGGGCCGTTGCTCTACGGAACGACGGAACCAATGGAGACGTTTGTGCTGACCAAAACGACGTTCTGCCCAACTATGGCCATAGTAGCGGGCGAGGGAAAAGGCGGCGATCGCCCCCAGGGTTCCCCCCACCACCGACAGCACCGTCCCCCAAGCCGCTCCAAATACCAATCCCCCCGTCACCGCCAACACTGTGCCGGGAATGCCCATCACCGTTAACGTCACATGGGCCGCCAAAAAAGCCCCCATGCCCCCCTCTTCAATGAGATGAACCCACCGTTGATGATCCGTCAGCCAAGGGCGCAAGGGAGAACCCCAGAAGGTGATCAACCCCATGGCCATGACTATCAACCCGATCCATTTCCACCGCCTTGGCGATCGCCCCATGCTCTCTATCCTCAAAAATCACGATAACCCCAATCCTTCTAGCCACCGATGGAATCCCCCCTGTTGTAGCGAAACAGGGCCCCTGGATCAACACAGCCCCCGATCTTGTCCCTGTGAGTTTTCTTTTCCGGGCAAAATCCCGTACAATCGTAAGGCAAAACTGTTTATACAAACTCATTACCCTGCAATGATCAAGATTCGACTGAAGCGGTACGGCAAGAAACGGGAAGTCAGCTATCGGATTGTGGCCATGGACAGCCGCGTCCGCCGGGATGGCCGCCCCCTGGAAGAGTTGGGCTTTTATAACCCCCGCACCGATGAAACTCGTTTGAATGTGCCGGCGATCGTGGAGCGCCTCAAGCAAGGGGCCCAACCCACGGAAACCGTCCGTGACATTCTCACCAAGGCTCAGGTGTTTGAACAATTAAAAACCGCATAATGACGGATCGGCTCACAACAGAATTACCAGATTATGCGGCATTGGTGGAGTTTCTGATTGCTCCCCTCCTGGATAGCCCCGATACCCTACGGATTAACTGTGAATATGTCCGGGGCAAAACGGCGGTGTTGGTGAGGGTTGCCTTTGGAGAAGCGGATCAGGGTCGGGTGCTGGGACGGGGCGGCCGGAATATCGAAGCGGTGCGCACGGTTTTAACGGCAACCGCTGAAAATGCTGGTCAAACGGCTCGCCTGGAGGTGTTTGGCAGTCCCCGACCGGAAAGGGAAGACCGAGACCATCACCATCGCCCCGATGGAAATTCACCAGATCGCGAAATCCAGGTTAAACGGCCCTTAACGGAGCGGCCCACCAAACCTCGCCGCCTCGATGCCGAATCACAATGAGCGAGATGATTTCGTTCCCCAGTCCTGAAAGTGCGATCGCCTTTGCTGGGATTGGGGAAAGCCATTTAAAACTCTTGGCCCGCCATACCGGGGTGAACTTGGTGTTGCGGGGTCAGGATTTGGTGATGACGGGGCAACCGAAGGCGATCGCCCGTTGTGCGGCGGTGGTGCGATCGCTCCAACCCCTGTGGGAAACGGGCCAAACCCTAGGGGAGCCGGATATTCTCACCGCCTTCCACGCCGTCGATACGGGCCGCGAGGAAGACTATCAAGATTTACAAAAAAATATCCTCGCCACCACCCGGCGAGGGATTCCCATTCGTGCGAAAACCTTTCGTCAGCGGCAATATATCCAAGCGATCCGCAGTCATGATGTGGTGTTTTGCATCGGCCCGGCGGGAACGGGCAAAACCTTTCTCGCTGCCGTGTTAGCGGTGCAAGCTCTCCTCAAGGATGAATGTGAGCGAATTATCCTCACCCGGCCCGCTGTGGAAGCGGGGGAACGGTTGGGGTTTTTACCGGGGGATTTGCAACAAAAGGTAGACCCGTTTTTACGTCCCCTTTATGATGCCCTGTATGAATTTATCGATCCCGAAAAGATCCCCGATCTGATGGAGCGGGGCAAAATCGAAGTGGCTCCCCTGGCCTATATGCGGGGGCGGACGCTCAAAAATGCCTTTGTCATTGTCGATGAGGCCCAAAACACCACCCCCGCCCAGTTGAAAATGGTGTTAACCCGTTTGGGGCAAAGTTCGCGCATGGTGGTGACGGGGGATGTTACCCAAACCGACCTCCCCCAACAACAGGATTCCGGTTTAGTCGTGGCCCAAAGGATTTTAAAATCTGTAGAAGGCATTGCCTTTTGCCAACTCTCAGCAGCGGACGTGGTGCGTCATCCTTTGGTGCAGCGCATTGTCGCCGCCTATGAACAGCACGAAACCCGTGGGAAATAATGCGTAAACTCTTGGCGGCCTTGAAGTTAAAGTTAGTTCTCCTCAATCAGGTCTGGATGGGGCGATTGCTTCAAAAAATGCTGGGGCCTCATGTCACTGCCTTAGTGGTTAAAACTGAGAATGGCCAGTTTGCCATTGCCCCAGATGACTATGAGATTGGCAAAGCGTTGCGGAAAAAAGGGCGATACGGTCAAACCGAAGTTGAAACCCTCAAACCTTATTTAATGCCCCAAAGCCGAGTCTTAATCGTTGGCGCTCATATTGGCACATTGGTTATCCCCATTGCCCATCAGGTGGCTGAGGTGGTGGCTGTTGAGGCAAATCCCGCGACCTATGGTTTATTGACGATGAATCTGGCTTTAAATCACATCACCAATTGCCAGGCGATTAATATCGCTGCTAGTAATCAGACAGAAACTTTGGAATTCTTAATCAACCGCGCTAATTCCGGCGGGACAAAACGGGTTCCTCAATTGAAGAAATTTATCTACTATTACGATCAGCCTGAAATTCAACGGATTCCAGCAGTGAGTTTGGATGAATATTTGGCAGATCAAGCTTTTGATGTGATTTTAATGGACATTGAGGGATCGGAGTATTTTGCGCTGTTGGGAATGCAACGGTTACTCAGTCATGCTCAGGCGTTGATGGTGGAGTTTTTACCCCACCATTTAACCAATGTCAGTGGGGTGACGGTGGCGGAGTTTGTGGGGGCGATCGCTCCCCATTTTTCCCACCTCACGATTCCCTCCCAGGGAATCGTGTTAGAGCAAAGGGATTTTATCCCCCACCTGGAGGCAATGGTAATCGCTCAACAGGGTGATGATGGCATCCTGTTTAGGAAGGATTAAGCCAATTGTCGCTGGGCCAGTTGGGCCTGGGCAAAGGCGCGGACTTGGGGATCATTGTCGTTTTCGGCGCGATCGCCTACAAATTCCCAGGTTTGGGGTACATCGGCATATTGCTCAATCATCACCGTAAGGGCGCAAAGGCGGGGATTCACTTCATCGGGGGTTTGACGACGGAAGCGATCGGCAAAGGCACATTTAGAAAGAATTTCATAAACATTAAAGGCATCCCGCCAACCGCGCACCAGTTCTTGCACCGCTAAGGCGCGAATGATCGGGTTTTGGGCATATTGGGCGTAGGTTTTAAACCAATTGAGGGTTTCCACCTCGTCTTTACCGTAGTGAGCCAAGGCGCGAATGGCCACCGACAACACCCCCGGATCGCTTTCCGCTTTAATCCAATCCTTGAGATCTTCTAAAAATGTGGGTTGTGAAGTGAGGTGAGGGAGGGCAGTTTGCAGGGCGATCGCCCGTTCACGGGGGGGGGCAATCGCTTGCAGTGTGGCGAGGGTTGGGGAAGAGATAGACATTGTTTGTAGATACCAAGAGGGAGCCGCTGGCCTTGGAGCAAACCCTGCTCCATTGAGCAACATTTTAAAGGCAAACTTCCACAAGCCACTCAATACCCTGTCGGGGCGAAAAATTTTTCGCCCCCTTGCCCGGCTTAACCGCCGTAGTAGAACAAAATTTCTTTCTCTTTGAGCGGGGGGAATTCCGCATCCAGAAGACGCTGATTCAGTTCCGCCTGAGAAAGGTGTTTCGCCCCAATGCGGACAATGCGCGATCGCATCGTATTGGTCACGCCGCTGCGTTGGCGATCGCCCTCCAGCGCCATCACATCTTGATAAAGCTTTAATTTGGCGGCAGGGATAGGGCTACCGTCGAGGTCGAGGCCCTGGGCAATGGCAACATCGACAGCATCTGCGCCCGTGGTTTGATCGGCCATGGTGAATGATTTAAAAATGAGAGAACTTCGCCATTGTCCCATTGCAACGGGCTTTAAACCAAATTGCGATCGGTGAGGATTTCGTAGCCCGTGGCGGTGACTAACACCGTATGTTCAAACTGAGCCGAAAGGCGGCGATCAGCCGTAACCACCATCCAGCGATCGCGCAATGTCCGCGTCACCTTTGACCCCGCATTGATAATTGGCTCAATGGCCAACGTCATCCCCGCTTTAAGCGTCACCTTCGGAAGATCCGGCGTGCGGGTATGAAACACCGCTGGCGGTTCATGCAAATTGCGCCCCACCCCATGGCCGGTAAAATCATCCACAACGCTATAGCCGTGGGGGGTGACAAAATCCTCAATGGCGGCGGCAATATCAAAAAGGGAATTCCCCGGCTTCATCTGCTCAATGCCTTGGTATAACGCCGCTTCCGCCACCTTCATTAACTGGGCAGCATCGGGTTTTATCCTACCAATGGCGATCGTGATACAGGAATCGCCATGATAACCGTCCTTAAACGCCCCCGTATCCACCTTGAGCAGATCCCCCTCCCGTAATATCACCTTTTTATGGGGAATCCCATGCACCACCTCATGGTTTAAACAGGCACAGATCGAAGCCGGAAAACCGTGATACCCCTTAAAACTAGGCGTTGCCCCCTCCGCCCGAATCCGCTCCTCGGCGTAGGCATCGAGATCGGCGGTACTCATTCCCGGCCGAGCCAAAGCAGCAATTTCCTTCAACACCGTGGCGACAATCCGCCCGGATTCCCGCATCCGCTCCACCTCTAACGCTGATTTCAATTCAATTCCGCGACGGCTACGGCCCATCGGGGGCAAGGCGGAACGCGAGGCAAAGAGTTGGGTCAAGAAGTTCATCACCAATGGGGAAACACTGCCTTTTAGTGTATAGCAATCCTTGATCATTCCTGAAAGCTGTCACGTCATGGGGGCTGCGTTGTCCATTGAGACCAGTGAGATGGAGCGCAAATCTTGGGGCGAAAACTTTTTCGCCCCTACCGTGATCAAGATTATCCATTACCAAAAATTCCCCGACTTTTTGTTATTGTGATGGCAATTCATTCCATCCCTTGGCTATGACCGTTGAAATTATTCCTGTCACAACACCAGAACAGTTGCGAGAATTTCTTGCTGTGCCGCTGCGGGTTTATCGCGATGATCCCCATTGGGTGCAACCGTTACGCAGTAGCATTGAAAAACAATTGAGTTCTGACAATAACTTTCGCACCTATGGGGATTTACAACCCTTGATCGCCCGCCAAAATGGCCAAGCCGTGGGGCGGATTGTGGCGACGGTGAATCAGCGTTTAATTGAGCGCAGTGGTCAGGCTTTGGGGATTTTTGGTTTCTTTGAGGTGATTCCTGATTTAGCGGTGGCTTCGGCGTTGTTTGATGGGGCGATCGCCTGGCTCCAGGAAAAAGGGATGACCCTTGTGCGCGGCCCCATTGATCTTTCCACCCATAACAATTGTCTCTGTTTAGCCGATGGCTTTGAGGATACGCCCCACATCCTCACCCCCTACAATCCCCCCTACTACGCCGATTTTTTGACGAAATTAGGCTGGGAACGGGTGAAAAATGCCTATGCTTATCAGATGGATCTGAGTATTCCCCTCAATGATCGCTTTGAACGGGCCTATAAGATTGCGATTAAATCGGGGATTACGTTTCGCAATTTACACACCAAAGGGGAAGCTTTCGAGCAGGATTGCCAAACCCTCTATCAACTATTTACCACCAATTTTGCCAATAACTGGAGTTCTAGCGCCCGCACTTGGGAGGAGTTTCGCGCTGAAGCGGAAGATTTAAAAACCTTGGTTGATCCGGATATTTTCCCCGTTGCTGAAGATCAGGGCAAAATGATTGGTTTTTGTATGGCGTTGCCGGATTACAATATTGCGTTAAAGCAGGTTAATGGCCGTTTAGATTGGTGCGGTCTGGTGAAATTTCTCTGGTTTCGTCGCCAAATCAATCGCGCCCGTGTGATTGCGATTACGGCTCTTCCGGAATATCGCCGTAAAGCTGTGCCTTTAGCATTAGTCCACCTCCTGATGAAGCAGGGAACCCAACCGGGCAAACCCTATCAAACCGCTGAACATTCCTTTGTCTGGGAAGATAACACGCCATCCCGCCATTTAATTGAGGCGACGGGCAGCAGGATTTCTAAAACCTATTGTATGTTTGAGAAAGGGATTTAACAGCGATTGAACAGTGTGCATCGGGTGGACAAAATAGAAAAAACAACCGAGTACAAAAGACAACTAAAAAGTCATGACACAGCGACTATTGTGGGCATTGGGGATTGCGGCCCTGTTGAATGGCAATGTTGCGCCCTGTTGGGGTCAAGGGAACGATGAAGCGGGAACAAGGCTTGAGCTTCAATCCGCCCAGGGTGGGCAAATTGAGGGAGAATTGAAGCCTGAAGATGGAGCAAGCGATCGCCGCCACTATCACCTGTTCACCCTCACGGGCAACACGGGGGATCAGTTCACGTTTCGGCTCCAAAGTCAGGATTTTGATCCGGTGATCAAAGTGATTGATGCCGCTGGCAATACCCAAGCCTATGATGATCAGGCGGATATCAACCTTGACCTCAACAGCCCAAGCTACGATCTCCCCCCAGTGGATGAAGGGAACACGACGGGGCAGAATGAGGGGGCTGAAATTATCGTGACGTTACCCGGTTTTGGTCAATATCGGGTGGTTGTCACCACCTTTGCGCCCCAACAGACAGGAACCTATACCCTCACCTGGGAACCCACATCCGCAGAAACAACGGTTTCGGCGGTTTTCGATGCTCCTGAAACCAATCGGCTGGCCTGGGGGGGCTACCTCTTTGTTCAGGCCGATGAACTGATGACGGCGGGACTCTATGATTCAGCCCTACCCTTAGCGCAGGAAGCCTTGGCGATCGCCCAAACCAGCCGAGCCGTGCGGGAACTTGGCCCCAATACGCCCACCTTGGCGGCGCATTTTACGCAACTTGCAACGATCTACGGCAAGTTGGGGCGCTATGGCGAAGCGGAGGCGATGTATTTTAAATCCTTGGAGATTTGGCGCACGTTTGACGGTGGGATGTATCGCCAGAGTATATCCGTGGCCCAACTGCTCTCACAATTGGGGGTGCTCTATTTTGCCCAGGGACAGTTTCAGCAGGCGGAAGACTATAGCACCCAAGCCCTCGCTATTTATCAACAACCGACAGGCCAAAGGGAGCGATGGATTCCAACGGAACTGAATAATCTCGCCGCCGCCTATGCAGCTCAAGGCCGCTATCAAGACGCGCAACCCTTACTAGAGGAGTCCTTGGCGGTCAATCAGGTTTTACTCCAGGGGGAGCATCCCACCCTCGCGGTGATGATGGGCAATCTTGCCGATGTTTATGCCCGTCAAGGCCAATTGACTCAGGCAGAACCGCTCTATCAGGAGGCGATCGCCATGCAACAGCGTCTCTATCGGGATCAGCACCCCGAAATTGGCCGCAGTCTCCACAAGTTGGCGCGGTTCTATTGGCAGCAAAACCAGTTAGCGGGGGCGATCGCCCCTTTGACCCAAGCCTTGGAAATTGAGGAAGCGAACCTCAACCGCTTGCTGGTCATCGGTTCAGAACGGCAAAAACAGGATTATTTCCAAACCGTTGCCCATTCCCTCGATGCAGCCCTTTCTTTCCATTTGCAATCTGCCCCTAATCGCCCCGATGCTGCCCGTCTGGCCTTCACCACCCTATTGCGTCGCAAGGGGCGGATTCTTGATGCGGTGAGTGATAATCTCCGTGCCATCCAGCAAGATTTGAGTCCAGAAACCCAGCGGTTACTCGAACGGCTCCAGGTGACGCGCCGCCAGATTGCCACGTTGGTATTTGATCCCCCCAGTAACCCCTCACCGGATTATCAAACGGAAATTACCCGATTGAAGACGGAGGCAGATCACCTGGAGGCCCAACTGGCCCAACGACAACAGGCCCAAGCTGACCCCATCCCCTCGGTGGCGATCGCCGATGTCCAAGCCCAAATTCCCGACAATGCCGCCCTGCTTGAATTCATCCTCTATCGCCCCTTTGATCCCGCAACGACCGCCGATCGTTGGGGGGTTCCCCGTTATGCCGTCTATATTCTGACCGCTGAGGGCGATCTTCAATGGGTAGATCTCGGTTCCGCTGATCTCATTAACGAAAAGATTCGCACCTTTACCCGTCGGCTCAAAAGAACAACCAGTGATGGGGCTATGCTCTATCCTACATCCCAAGATTTGTACCAAGCGGTCATGGCTCCAATTTTGGCGAAGCTAGATCGGCCCGTGGAGCATCTCTTGATCTCTCCCGATGGTCAGTTGAATTTAATTCCCTTTGCGGCATTGGTTAATGACAATGAGCAATATCTCATTGAGGATTACGAAATTACCTATCTCACCAGTGGTCGAGATTTGTTGCGGAATTTTGAGCAAAGGGAACAGTCCCACGCCCCGATCATTTTGGCGGACATTAATTATGGAGAAAACGGAACGGGGGCAAGCGATTCGGCTCAACCTGGCCAGCGTCGCGCCTCCGGTCTTGACTTCACGATGACGGCCCTTGCTAATACTGCCGTAGAGGGGGCAGAAATTCAGCAACTTTTTCCCGATGCTCAACTGCTCACCCAAAATGCGGCGACAGAAAATGCGGTGAAAGCCACCAAAAGTCCGGAGATTTTACATATTGCCACCCATGGTTTTTTCCTCCATCTTCCCCCCACAATGCCTGCTGACCTAACAACACAGTTTTTCACCACCGATGAGTTGGGCGATCGCCCCGCGCTTTCCGCCGCTGAAAACCCTTTGCTCCGTTCCGGTTTAGCCCTCGCTGGGTTCAATCAACGGCAGAGTGGTACGGAAGATGGTGTCCTCACTGCCTTGGAGGTGGCGGGCTTAAACCTCTATGGCACAAAGCTCACCGTCCTTTCTGCCTGTGATACAGGTGTGGGGGAAGTGGCCAATGGTGAGGGGGTCTATGGTTTGCGTCGCGCCCTGATCATTGCTGGTTCAGAAAGTCAGGTGATGAGCCTCTGGCAAGTAGATGATGCGGGTACTCAGGCATTAATGGTGGCCTATTACCAAAACCTCAAAGCCGGTTTAGGCCGTAGTGAAGCCCTCCGTCAAGTCCAGTTAAATTTCCTCAACAGTGAGCAGTACAGCGCTCCCTATTTTTGGGCAGCGTTTATTCCTTCGGGGAATTGGCGATCGCTTGAGGGGAAGTAGGAAGTGGGAAGTGAGGGATTTTTGAAATGCCTTGGTGTAGGGGCGAAAAATTTTTCGCCCCAAGCCGATTGGGTATCCAATCTAGCCAATTTCACCATACTTTCTGACGACCCAATTTTTCTCCCTACTCCCTCCTCTCTTCTCATTTAGGAACGGCCGCTGTTAACACTTCATTCCCCGTAGCGGTAACGAGGACATCATCTTCGATGCGGATGCCAATGCCGCGCCATTCCGGGGGAATTTCTGGCTGGCCTTCGGCGGGTTCGAGGGTGGGGCTGATGTAGAGGCCGGGTTCAACGGTGACGAGGTTGCCCGGTTGGAGGGTGGCCCATTGTTCCGCTGTAGCTTTGTAATGGCCCGCATCATGGACATCTAACCCCAACCAATGGCCCGTCCGGTGCATATAAAAGGGCTTATATTTTTCCTCGGCAATGATTTCCTCTAAATCCCCTTGCAATAAACCTAAATCTAATAAACCTTGGACTAAAACACACACCGCCATCTCATGAAATTCGTTGTATGCCTTGCCTGCTTGCACTTCTTCAATGGCTTTTAATTGGGCGGCTAATACCAGTTCATACAAAGCCTGCTGCTGTTTGGACATTTGGCCATTTATGGGGAACGTGCGGGTAATATCAGCGTTGTAATACTGATAGCAAGCCCCCGCATCAATGAGCAGGAGATCGCCCTCGTTTAAACAGCGATCGTTGTTGATGTAGTGGAGAATGCAACCATTGGCCCCGCCGGCCACAATGGAGGGATAGGCAGAGGTGGCTCCGTGGCGGGCAAAGGTGTATTCAATTTCTGCCTGTACTTGGTATTCATAAACCCCCGGTTTGGCCAGATCCTTGGCCCGTTGGTGGGCTTCGACGGAAATATCGACGGCTTTGCGGATCAGGTTCAATTCCGCTGCACTTTTGACCAAGCGTTGGGGATGGAGGAGAAAGCTGGGGTCATCAATGCCCGTGGGGCCGTAGCCGTTTTTGGGATAGAGGGCGAGGCAGCGTTGCCAGTGGCCGAGGATTTTTTGGTTGAGGGATTCGTTGTGGCCGAAATGGTAGTAGAGGCGATCGCTCTTGGCTAAATATTGCGGTAAATGTTCGTTGAGTTCGCCAATGGGGTAGACGGCATCGGCTCCATATTCCGTTTGGGCGGCCTCTACGCCGGTAACGTAGCCCGTCCAGGTTTCTTTAGCGGGGTCTTTGGGTTGGACAAAGAGGATAAAACGGTGTTCTTCGTGATGGGGGGCAAAGACGGCGATCGCCTCTGGCTCATTAAACCCGGTTAAATAATAAAAATCACTATCTTGGCGGAAGGGATAATCCACATCCTTATGCATCACAGCGAGGGGCGCACTGGGAAAAATGGCTGTGCCTTGGCCCAGTTTGGCCATGAGGCGATCGCGCCTTTGCTGATATTCGGTTGCGTCAATCATTGCAATCAAAGAATTTGAGTGTGAATCCGGAGAGAAAGCGTCTGTTCCAAATTCTAGCCGATGTTTGCCCAGACCTTATTCTTTCGCCCACTGGAAAAATGCGGTAGATTGTTCCTAAAGTTCCGCTAAAATACCCCTACAGCATTCATCCCTCGATCATCAACTACCCCCCATTGCCCATGAATCGCGCTCGACTGAACCCCGGAATTATTGTGGCTTGGCTTGTGCTCCTAGCCGGTTGCGAGTTTCTCAATTCGGTGAATCCCCTCGCAACCCCTGATGATGGCACATTTGCCCCCGTCGCCACAGATCCCAATGCCGTTCCCACGGATCCCAATGCTGCCCCCACAGCCCCCGCAACGACCCCCGTCACGGTTCCGCCCTCCGCAACCCCCTTCCGGGATGCGGTGAATAAGGCAATGGCTGCGGCCACGGCGGTGCAATCGGCTCAGGATCAAGCGGCTTGGCAGGCGGTGGCGGTGCAATGGCAAGAGGCGATCGCCCTCATGCAGCAAGTTCCTGCCGATGACCCCAACTACGCCACAGCCCAAGCCAAGGTCACGGAATACACCGGCTATCTCCAATACGCCCAACAAAATGCAGCCGCTCCAGCCGCTCAATAATCGCCTTTGTTGGGGAAGTTGTTGAGCCTGACGGGGGCCAGGGGAAATTTTTTTGAATGTCTCAAAGTTCTAAAAAAAAATTTTCATCCCATTGGCCCCATTGGCGAATTTTTCTGTTATAGTAAGAACAACGACGCGGGATAGAGCAGTCTGGTAGCTCGTCGGGCTCATAACCCGAAGGTCGGTGGTTCAAATCCGCCTCCCGCCACCAAATTTAAAAGCGAGAAGTTCTTTTAAGAGCTTCTCGTTTTTGCGTTGGGGGGAATGGGGAATGGGGAACAGAAAATATTTTGGAGGTGTGGAGGGCGAAAAATTTTTCGCCCCTACATCCAAGCCCCCCTTTTTAAGGGGTTGGGGGAGCTTCCTATTCCCCCAACCCTACTCCCCGAATCGCCCGATCCAACAACTCCACAGGATGAAGCACCGGCACAGCATCTTCTCGACCTCGCAAATGTTTGCGAATCTGTAAACCACAGCCGGGATTGGGGGAGGCGATCGCCACCGCCCCCGTATTCAGCAAATTCGCCACCTTTTGCCGTCCCAACTCATCCGCCACCTCCGGCTGCAACAGATTGTAAACCCCCGCACTGCCACAACACAGCGCCGCATCCAGGGGTTCCCGCAACGTCACCCCCGGAATTTGCCGTAACAATTGGCGAGGCTGCACCGAAATCCGCTGACCATGAAGCAAATGGCAAGCATCCTGATACACCACCGCTAATTCCCCCTCAGTTAAGGGCGAAAGGGGAGCCGTTAACCCCACTGCCGCGAGAAACTCATGGACATCCCGCACCTGAGCCGAAAACGCCTCCCCCTTGGCGTGGTAGACCGGATCATGGCGCAAAATATGGCCGTATTCCTTCAAGGTATGACCACAGCCCGCCGCATTGATAATGATGTAGTCCAGGTCTAAATCTGCGAAACTATCCACCATTTGCCGGGCGAGGGCCGCTGCTTGCTCTTCCTGGCCTTGGTGGGCCGGGAGGGCGGCGCAACAGCCTTGGGTTTTGGGAATCACCACCTCGCAACCATTGGCAGTTAACACCCGCGCCGTTGCCCCATTCACAGGGGAGAAAAATAATTGCTGGACACAACCCAACACCATCCCCACCCGATAGCGTTTTTCCCCCTGAGCGGGAATCACATCGGGCAAGGGCGCACCGAAAATCATTTCCCAAGTGAGCGAGGGGAGAATTGATTCCATCGCGCCCCAACGGGGAAAGAAGCGGTTTAATAAACCCGTTTTCCGCACAAGGGCCTGTAACCCGGAACCCTGATAGAGCCACAGCACGAGGAGCAGGGGCCGCAACCGGGCCGGGTAGGGGAAAAGATTAAAAATCACCCCACGGAGGAACCGCTCCCAGGGGTTACGGGGTTGGTTGCGCTCCACTTGGGGACGGGTGGCGGCGATCAGTTTGTCGTATTGGACACCGGAGGGACAGGTGGAGACGCAGGCTAAACAGCCGAGACAACTGTCGAAATGTTGGGTGGTGGCTTGATTTAAGGGGGCTTCACCTTTGTTGATCGCATCCATGAGGTAAATGCGCCCCCGAGGGGAATCCATTTCTTTACCGATGACGCGATAGCTGGGGCAGGTGGAGAGGCAGAAACCGCAGTGAATGCAGGTGTTGATCAGGTCGGGGCGGGGGGGGTCTTGGGGATCAAATCCGTGGCCTGGGGGGGCGGTGATCCCGGCATCGAGGGGGGCAGGGAGGAAGGTTTTGGGATCGGTGGAGTTGCTTGTGACCATGGGGGAGAATCAACGGGTTAGGCGGGGTAGGGCAATGTTCATGAATCCTTGAAAATTGCTATGGTTTCCCAGTTTAACAAGCTCTTTGGGGGAGGGGGTGAGGAAAAAGCAATTAGCCCGAAACGAGGCGTAGGGGCGAAAAATTCTTCGCCCCTACATTACCCTTGGTTCAGAAAAATTGAGGGGTGGGGGCTATGGGTTGGGACAAACGCTTAATATCCTAGTAGCGAAGTTAAAGATGGGGTGAGGCGGGATGACGTTTAAAATTCTCTGTATTGATGGCGGCGGGATGCGGGGGGTGCTGGCGGCTCAGTTGTTGAAGTTGATTGAGGCGGAGTTGGTGCGGCTGACGGGTAAACGCTTGCATCAATATTTTGACCTGATTGCGGGTACATCCAGCGGTTCGATTATTGCGGCGAATTTGATTTTGGGCAAAAGTGCGGCGCAGGTGTTGGATCTGTTTATCCACAATGGCCGGCGGATTTTTCCCTATTGGGGGACTTGGGGGTATTTTTCGCCCCAACGGTTGCCGTTGATTTTTCGCCATGGGTTATCGGCTCCGAAGTTTGCCCATACGGGACTGGCGGCGGTGTTGCGGGAGCATTTGGGACAGCGATCGCTCTCTGATTTTGAACGCCAAACCCCGAAGCTGCTGATCCCCACCTATGACACGATGCTCCGCCATCCGGTGATCTTCAAAACCTGGGAATCGGCTTGGTATAGCAAAATTCGTCTGTGGGAGGCGGTGCTTTGCTCTGCTTCGGCTCCGACGTTTTTCCCTTCTTATTTTTTGCCGGTGGGGGGCTATAGTGGTTCGTTCATTGATGGGGGGGTAGCGGCCAATAACCCCACCACCTGCGCCATTACTTCAGCGTTGCGTCTAGGCTATACCCTCAAGGATCTGCGGGTGCTGTCCATCGGTACGGGGGAAAGTGCCACGGGCTACCCCTATAAGGAAACGCAACATTGGGGTTTAAGCCAGTGGGCGGCGCGGATTTTAGATGTGTTGATGGATGGGCCTCAAGATGTGATGGAGCAGACGGCGCAACAGATTGTGACATTGGGCGATCGCTACCCCAACCATTACCTCCGGTTACAACCCAAACTCTCGAATCTCTTTCTCGATCATGTCCTCGATGAGGAGCTACGGCAGGAGTTAAGCCTCGCCCTCAAGGGTAAGCGGCCCCAAGTGCGCGAAGATATCGACGATGCCAGCCCGGAAAATATTGCGGTGTTAAAAACGCTAGCCCAAGGTTATTTTAAGAATCAACGGCTCCGGATTCCCGTTTCCTATACTGAAACGACGAATACGACAATTACTGAAGCCTTTGAGGTGTGGGTGAGCAGTTCTGTCACCTCGCCACGGGATGGTTTTGCGATGGAGGAATGGTCTTGAAATACAGGGTTTGGCTAGGGGCAATGTTTTTGGGGTTGACGCTGGCTCAACCCGCAGCGGGGAAGCCGGAAATTATTCTTTCGGCAGGGGTGGAGATTCCGGCTTTGGGGTCGAGGGGGGATTTTTTACCCCAGGCGGATCGGTTGGTGTTGCGGTTGGGCGATCGCCTTGTGGATTATTACGAAGGGGAAATGCTGGTCGTCTCCTACCCTGTGGCGGTGGGGCGGGCGGGCTGGGAAACCCCCACGGGGGAGTTTCAGGTGCAGCAATTGGTGGTGAATCCGGTGTGGCAACATCCCTTTACGGGGGCGATCGTTCCTCCTGGCCCGGATAATCCTTTGGGGGCGCGTTGGATTGGGTTTTGGAGTGATGGGGAGAATTTTATTGGTTTCCACGGCACGCCGGATGAGCAGTTAATTGGTCAAGCGGTTTCCCATGGCTGTGTGAGGATGCGGAACCGGGATATTATCGCCTTGTTTGATCGGGTTTCGGTGGGAACGGTGGTGATTGTGGAGCCTTAAATGGAGAAACCGGGTTGTTTGCATTGGCTCGTTTTGCCGCTACATCCTCACAAAAACCCGGTTTCTATTGTGTATGAGGTGAAATTAGAAATCTCCAATTTCGATCACTTGTCCTGCCTTAATCGTGCTAATTGCGGTGCGAGCATTGGGCATCAGGGGCAATAAATCGGGTAGCCGATTACTGCGGGAAACTAGAACAATTACAGCTACGCCAGCTTGGTTTAAGTTTTGTTGATGCCGCAAATTTTGATCTGTTGTCAGTAGAATGGTGAAGCCATTTTGATTCATGAGTCGCAATAATTCACCATTCTTTTTCCCTGACCATCCCATCTCAACAACAGTGTGAATTTCATAATCAGGAATTTCACGCTTTAAGGGACGTGGGGCGCATTCATCAAGTAGGATTCGCATAGGCTGTCAACATTTCTTGGGCTAACTGAAGAGAGGCGATCGCTTGCTCGCGCTTGACGCTGGGAAAGTGATCTAAAAATTCATCCAAGGGATCACCGGCTTGGAGGTAATCGAGTAGTGTTTTAATGGGTACACGGGTTCCAGTAAAGACGGGGGTTCCGCCTAAAATATCGGGGTCACTGTGGATAATGGGGGATGGGGCGATCATGTTGGTGATGAATGGGGGTTCTCTTTCAATTTTAGCGGATTGGGAGGGGAGAAACCCTAAGGAGGGGAGAAACCGGGTTGCTTGCATTGGCTCGTTTTGCCGCTACATCCTAACAGAAACCCGGTTTCTGATTTGCGCCATGTAGAGGGAAACAAGGAAAAAAGAGAGATGCTTAAGGTGTTCCGGGGCAAACAACACGAAAACCAATGTAGTTGTTTTTGCCGTTGTAGGTGAGGTTCATACGAATGGCCGAGCGGCAGTTCCCTGGATCATATTTCCAGGAACCGCCACGCACAAGCTTACTTAATTTTAATTTACTACTCAATAAGCTTTTAAGATAATCTTTATCATTCCGAAAATCATTATTAATCCATGCCCTTCCATCTGTTGGTGCACATTCATAACTGTCATGCCAATCATCTAAACACCACTCATGAACATTCCCGTGCATATCCTGGAGTCCCCAAGCATTGGGCGCGTTTAAGCTCCCCACCGGGATCGTTTTCTGTCGATATTCCCCTTTCTTCCCCCTGCCATAGGTGTAATCGCCGTTATAGTTGGCTACTTGCGGGGAGAGGGTGGGGCCAAAGTGGAAAGGGGTGGTTGTACCAGCACGACAGGCATATTCCCACTCTGCTTCACTGGGTAGGCGATAGGTTTTTCCGGTAGCTTGGCTTAATCGTAGACAGAATTCCATACAGTCTTCCCAACTTACACACTCAACAGGGTTGTTTTCACCTTTGAAATAAGAGGGATCAGGATCAAGAGAACGCACTACTGGAGGTAATTGAGCAACAATTTTCCATTGCTGTTGGGTGATCACAGTACGACTCATCCAAAATCGAGAAATTTTAACCGGATGCTGGGGATCTTCATCACTAAATCGCTCTGTTTCGTTTTTTGGTGATCCCATTATAAATTCTCCAGCCGGGATCATCACCATTGCAATGTTTACTTCTAGAATATCTTCAGATAAAGGATCTTCAAAGTCCAACTCTAAAATATCTTCATCTTCTTGTTTTTGTTGAAATTGAACATCGATTTCTTCGAGAGAATATATTTCTAGTCGTGATTTACGATGAAAAACATCACGACTCCGGTGGTATAAAAGTTGGATAATATATTTGCGATAACTGTAATGAGATTTAAATTGTTTCAAGCTTTTTTGAGCCTTTTTTAAATCCATCAATGGTTCACAAACTACATCAAAAATTTCCTGCCAACTAAATAAATGGCGAGGTAGTTTTTGGCTCATATACCATTTACGGCTGAGATAATAAAAGTCTTCTTGGTAAAAGCACCAAAGGTGATAGAGAGCCAGTTTTTGCTCTGAAAGAGGAACTGTTTCACTAGTAATACAATCTACAAAATTCTTCAGCCAATCGATAGCATCCCAATCCGGATTTGTAGTGCTAAGAAAATGGTAATGTTTAAGTAATTGTTTTTCCGATTTCCATCGGCTGACACTTCGATGTAAGTAGTCAAATAGAAGAAAGGTAGAAAATTTCTGCTCTAAGGTTGTCCGTTTTGGTGGAGACCAAGGTAGCTCATAATCATTCTTATCATTTATCCAAATCCCTTCTTTTTGGAATACATTAGTTTTTTCAAAATAGCCCTGATTTTGTCCCTTTTGTCGCTGGGCAATTTCCCCATCTTGATTAAGCGTGATGATCTCATAGTAATAGATAGTCAATTCTGGAAAAACTTTAGTTTCTTCAGTAGGTTCTATCATCGTTAAAAGTTCTGGAGGAACTTTGAGCCTAATCCTGTTGCCCAAATACACTTGATTATTTTTAACCGTTAATTTAAGAAATTCCCCTCGACAATCCTCAAAACGCTTCCGGCAAAAATGCCCCATCGCCCGCGCAAAAATTCGCAACCGATCAAACTCCTCCATCGGCTGATGCAAAACCTCCGTCAACGCCACCAACCGCATCAAATCCGCCGGATTCTCCTGATAAGCCCGCTCAAACTCCGCCGCCAACGCCGCCACCGTCTTCTCTGGCTTTAAATAAGCCCAAGCCGTCCAAGCCTGCGACTCCTTAAACTCCTGATCATCTAAATATAAATCTGGTAAATCCTTCTGCACATAAACCAACAACAACCGCGCCACCCGCTTTAACCGCTCCTCCCCAAACCGCTCATCATTTTTCAACCGGTCTAACAACGCTTCGCGCACCTCCCGCTTCATTTCATAAAGTTCATGGCCCACCTCCTCACATAAACCCGACAACAACAAATCCGAAACCGCAACCCAAGGAATATTTAAAGACCGATTATGGCGATCGCAATTGAAATTGCCCCAAAGGTGATAGAGCAAATCCGGCGTAACCGCCAAAGGCAACGCCGCATGACAAGCAAAATCCAAATGAGCCGATGTAAACCGCTCCTCAAACGCCCTAATTTGCTCTTGAGCAGGATCAATGGTTGATAGCATTTTCAAGACTCCCAATCTTCATAAACTAACTGCTGTATTCGACCAAATTCACGGGTATTATGCGTGACTAATGTTAAAGAATTAGCAATGGCGATCGCAGCAATCAGTAAATCATTTGCACCAATTGGATTGCCCGCTATAGCAAGCTCTGCCCTAATTTCACCCGCAACTTTAGCACTGCTCATATCAAAAGGAACTACAATAAACTCATCAAAAAGACCATTAATTTTGTTTAGGTTTTTCTGATATTGTGTGCTACGGCAGACACCATAATAAAGCTCACTGTAAACGATTGTACAGAGACGAATATTCTCCTTGGGTATAGAAAGAAGACGTTGATTAACGAATGAATTTGAAGAATTGAGAACTTTGATACAAACATTAGTATCTAATAAATAGGTTACGTCCATTCCTCTCGCTCCTCAAATTCTAATTGTTGTGGACGCTCTAACGGTTCTCC
The DNA here is from genome assembly GCF_034932185.1 of Spirulina sp. CCNP1310. NCBI lineage: Bacteria > Bacillati > Cyanobacteriota > Cyanophyceae > Spirulinales > Spirulinaceae > Spirulina > Spirulina sp. CCNP1310. The sequence continues at coordinate 73,517 of NZ_JAYGHW010000095.1, forward strand.
AAGCCAACCGCCCACCACTTCCTCCAAAAAATAACGAGAATATCCTAATGCCTCAGGCCCCTCCAATACCTTAGGAGCCGAAGGCAATGGCTCAGAAACCTGAACCACCACAGGCTGAAAAACCATCAAAATTTCTAAATCCTGATTCCTCAACCCTTCCGGAACCGTCACCTGTAAAGCACCATCTTGGCCAACATGAGCCTGTAACTTGATTGTTTCCATCCCCAAATCCTCCACTAAGCCAACTCCATCATAAAACGTCCCCTTAAAATCTTCATCGCCCGCTGAAGCCCCGCCCGATCGCACCCCACCATCGGAACTCGTAGCGCGATCGCCCCCGCCGTCGTTCCCCCCCATCGCTGCGGCGGCATCGGATTCACCCACACCAGATAACGCACCCGCGATCGCAACTGCCCCAAAAACTGCTCCGTCATCCTCAACCGCTCCTCACTATAACCACCCCGCGCCGCCCCCCCATCACTAAAAATTACCACCGCCCCATGACGAGGCGAAAGACCCGCCACCACCCGATCCAACCGTTCATAATCCGTGCGCGTGCGATCGCAATAGAGGAAATCCAGGGGGCAATTGTGGAAATAATAGAGGTGCGATCGCCCCAAACGTCCCCCCCGCATCGCCGTTAACCGCAACCGCTCCCCCAACCGATGAAACGCCACCATCGACCCATCCACATCCAGCAACAACGTCAACTCAACCCGATTCACCCGTGGCGCAACCAACACCGGATGCAACAAAAACCCCTCCTGGGCAATCCGTTGCACCGTTTTTCCCACATCCAACTCCGTCGCTGGCCCCTCCCGCAAAGGACGGCGCAAAACTCGCCAAGTCTGTTTCATTTCCCGCTCACTCACCGGCAAATAATCCCCAAAGCGAAACGAACCCCCCGGCTCTAATTCCTGCTCTTTCGTTTTAGCCACCTGCACCTCATTGGCGATCGCTAAGGTGGGATCAGCGGGAGATTCTAAAAGAGTCTCCGAGGATTTTGAAGGTGTTAATTCTAATGATTCTAAATCGGGGGATTCGGGCGATTCTGAAGGCGTTGATGGAGGAGGAAGGGGGGAGGGCGATCGCTCCTCAACTTCTGAAGTTTCCCCCACAACAGGAGGCTCTGGAATCACCTTGAAATCGGGGTTAGTATCAGCAATACAAGCCTCAAAACAACGCTCAAACATCTGCTGATCACGGGTAGATTTTACCCAAAGCGTTTGGCACAATTGTTTCAAAGCCACCTTAGGCTCCGTTGCCGACACCCCAAACCCCCCCATCAACGCCCGCAACACCAAATCATAATCATCAACCCCCAACACAAAGCCCGCACCACGCAGCTTTTCAAATAAATTGCGTAAGGGCAGGTCATTAACTTTCATCTCTAGACCTCACCCTTAAACCATTGAATATAATATTTATGGTCATCCCATTTTTTGAGTAAAACACTCAAATGGGGTAATTGCTGATCTAATCGCTCCAGAATTAAATCCGGTTCCGTTGCCTCCTCTTTTAAGACCTCAAACCAATCAATTAATTCACTGGTGCTGACCATCTTGCCCCCCTCTCCTTTCTCTTGTTTCAAAATCTCCCGCACTTCTAAAAACCGCTCAACTGCTTTTTCAACCCAAGACAATTCCGGCGAGATTTCTAGGGGATCATTTTGATGATTCGCGCCAAAGTGACGGGCTAAGATAATGCGGATCAGGTCTTCAGTTTTAGGGAACTCGATATAGTGAAACAAACAACGACGTAAAAAAGCATCAGGTAAATCCCGCTCTTGGTTACTGGTGATAAAAATAATCGGTGGATGTTTTGCCGAAACTTCTCGACCCGTTTCATCAATCGTAAAGTAATTTTCATCCAGTTCTAAGAGTAAATCATTGGGGAAATCAATATCCGCCTTATCAATTTCATCAATCAACACCACCATCTGCTCTTCATTCTCAAAAGCTTTCCCCAGCGGCCCCAATTTTACATAGGACTCCGGATCATTCATCCGGGCAATCTCCTGCTCCTGTTTAACCTGCCCAAGGGAAATTAACTGAGCATCCCGCAATCGCGCCAAATTATCATAGGTATAAAGGCCATCCTGCGCCTTACTCGTCGATTTAATCGTCCAAACCGCATAGGGCAACTTTAATTCATAGGCAACCGCCTGCGCCAATCGCGTTTTACCACAACCCGGCTCCCCCTGTAACAGCAACGGCCGCTTAAGGAAAATCGCCAAATTAACGGCATCAATGAGTTCCGTGCTGGGGAAATAGGGGTAAATGGGTTTACCTTGATATGTTTCCCCTTGGGGAGGATGAACTTTACCAGTATATTTTTTCATGATGTTTTAACGGTTTAACTATAGTGGTGTTGCCATCGACGCTCAAAATCTGTCCATTTAAATGGATAGCATTCCTCACAAATATACCTGAAAAGATCTTCCTGTGCTTGCAAGTCCAAACCCTCATCTTCAAGAATGTGTAAAACTCTTTGACTGTCTTCCTCTGGAACGCCTTCCTGGGTTAAGTCATGCATAAACTGATAAAGATGATCCCGTAGATTGTCACTGGATAAATATTCGATCTTGGTTAATGGATAGAGTTCATGGGGTAACTGAGATCGCCTTGACAGTGTAGGCTGTGAACGATAAGTCATTTGCCAAACATCCGAGGCTTCCTCTAAAGCAACAAAAATAAACACCAGCTTATTTTTCGACTGAAGCTTTTGGCATCTTTCATCATAAAAATTAACAAGCGGCTGCCAGAAATTGAGCATAAACTCTTCAATAGCTTCGCTTGTCGTTGCATGAATATCTTTAACAATAAAAATGACTGATTGGGTTTCTAGCCTTTTAATAATTGTGGCAAAAATTTTGTCAATACTTGCATTTCTTTCAAGACCCAATTGCCCACAAACCAATTTTTTTAAACAACTTCCTTGGCTGAGAGCCGCGCAATTAATTTTTTTAAGAAAGCTTTGCTTAAAATAATATTTTTGACTGAGAAAACGGTGAACCAGCAAAGGCTGTGCAGATCTTGCTTGACCCAAAATCAAGCAAGCTCCGATAGGATTCTCAAGGAACCGATCAAATTCGCTTTGTTGGGTTTGATAGTCAAACTTGAGCAAGCATCGCCAAATCTTCTGGGGTAGTGCTTCGGATTTGACTAAATCATAAGTTGATTGAGTTTTATCATAAGTTGCTTGAATTTTTACCTCTATTCTATCTAGCGATGCTTGCATTTTGCTCAATTCATCCAGAATTTGATCGGTGCTGACTTCGATAACCCCTAAATCTTGCAGCACTTTTTTTTGAAACTGTGAATCAAATTGTTGATATTTTTTAATATCCTTTAAGCCTTCTTCTACCTTTTCAAAATGATTAAGGATGATCGTAATATCTTGCTCCTGAAATTCTTTGAGTTTGTCTAACTCCTTCCGCATTTCAGTTAATAAATTGAGGCTTAAACCTGCAAAGGCTTCCCCCTTTTGAGCAAAATCCCGTTTCAAAACTTCCCGTAATGCCTTGGGAAACACAGTATGCAATTCTTTGGCAACTTCACCCAAGACTTCATCAGAAATGGAGGGGTGGTTAGGAATCTGTCCATATAACTTTTCACAAATATCCCGCCAGAGTGGAATCGTTAAACAGGTTTTTTGCGTCAAGTGATGATCTGTAGGGGTGATCACATCCGCTAGATTCTGCTCCATTAATGCTGGGTAGTCCTCACGGGTATCATCTTGCTGGGCAAGGTTCACCCAGTTCTGTTCAGCGTGCTTCGCTAACTTTTTCAGCGCGTCTTGAGTTTCCCCTCGATAGGACTTCGCCTTGGCCAAGATAACAACGGCGATCGCCTTCCCCACCGCCTTCGTTAAATGCCGATTCTCCAGCAACCGCCCATCATCCCCTGAGTCAAGCAATTTATCCAGGGCGCTGGCCGCATTGCCCCCGGCCACAGCGTTGATCACCCCCAGTAACGCCTTAACCCCATCCTCAGTGAGGATGCTTCCGGCGGGAGCGAGTACAGGACATAAAGACGAAATCAACAGCGAACCCGCCGACACCAGTAACCGACGTTGTAGGGCCATACTTCCCAAAACTATCCAATCCCCCCATTTTATCGGAGCAGCCCACAAAATTGGCCAGACTACACCATGGGTTTGATGGCATTCTCGACAATGATCCTCACCCACACCATCCCACCCCTTAAAATAGACATCTACATTCTTTATCATTGCTGTGATCTAATGCCGATACCCTTCCCCCCCCGGTTTTTACGGAATGCCCTCATCCTCTGCGGAGCCTTGATCTTGAGCCTCACCCTCTGGCTCAGTCCCGCCAACGCCGCCACCGTTGACCAAATCCCCAGCCCCACGACCAACGCCATCATCGATACCGCCAACCTCCTCAGCCGGATTAATACCAGCAATCTCAATAAATCTTTAGAAAAACTCGCAGACCAAACCGGGCAACAGGTGCATTTCGTCACCATCGATCGCCTCGAATACGACGACACCATCGCCGCCTTTAGCGATCGCCTCTTCACCCAATGGTTCCCCACCCCCGAACAACAGGAAAACCAAACCCTCCTCGTCCTAGCCAGCCTCACCAACCAAGGCGCAATCCAAACCGGAGCCAGCGACCTGCTCACCCCAGAGATCAGCGCCAGCATCACCGAAGACACCCTACTCCTACCCCTACGGCGGGGGGGGAAATATAACCAAGCATTGTTAGATGCGGGCGATCGCCTCATCGCCATCCTCTCCGGTCAACCCGACCCCGGCGCACCAGAAATCGCCGCCCTCGATGTCGAAGCCACCTACGCCACCGCCGAAGAAACCGACGACCGTAGCGCCACCGTTTGGGTCGTCGTTCTCTTGGTCGTCGCCACCGTCGTACCCATGGTCACATACTTCGCCTATGTGGGTTTGCCCGGTCGTTAAAGCAATTTGATGAACTTTTCTAAAGTTATCTCAAGCTTTCCAGACGAAAACGCCCCGGCCTCCCTAGAATATGAGCTTAAAGTTCTGATCCAGAATTTTACAGAATAGGAGTAAACCTTCATGACAACTTCCAGTAATCAGATGGTAAAGCCCTATCTGGGAGATCCCCAGATGGGCCATCTATCCACCCCGATCAGTGATTCTGAATTTACCCGTACCTTCATCGGCAACCTGCCCGCCTATCGGCCTGGTCTATCTCCCCTGTTGCGGGGCTTAGAAATCGGCATGGCCCATGGTTACTTCATCGGCGGCCCCTGGGTGATCCTCGGAACCCAACGGGCCACAGAATTTGCCAACATCAACGGCTTAATCTGTGGTGCTGCCCTGTTGCTGATCGCCACGGCTTGCCTTTCTGCCTATGGGATCGTCAGCTTCCAAGGCAAAAGCACCAATGACAGCGATTCTCTGCAAAGCTCCGAGGGTTGGAGTCAGTTCACCGCTGGCTTCTTTATCGGTGGCATGGGCAGCGCCTTCCTCGCCTTCTTCCTGTTAGAAAACTTTAGTGTCATTGATGCAATCTTCCGAGGATTCGTCAATTAACTACCGTCCGAATTTTTGCCTTGATTTTTGACCAAACTTTTTGAAATTGGAGCCTTATTGATATGACAGGTGATTATGCAGCCTCTTTCCTCCCTTGGATTATGATTCCTTTGATCTGCTGGTTGATGCCCGCAGTGGTCATGGGTTTGCTCTTCCTGCACATTGAAAAAGATGCCTAATTAAGGCATTTTTTGTTATCAAGATCCCCTGCTCAATCGGTAAAGATGAGGAGGGGATTTTTTAATGGGAGAATGCCTAATGCCTTGGTTTCCATTGGATCAATATATTTGGGATTTTTGGTTTGTCCCGACGGGGGAAGATTTGCACCTCTTTGATCTACAAGCCAGCCGGGAAGCCTGTGGCCATCACCCCGAACGCCGCCATGATTGCGCCACCAACGATTTTATGCCTTTATTGATCAGGGATCCCCCGATGCGGGGGGATGGTGGTGGATGGCTTGAGTGATGACCTGTTAAACTGAGCAACGGCTCAATGCCTCCATCAGTCTGACGAATTTCATCAATTGGTTCCCCTTACGAAAATAGTGCGGGAGTCTTAGAGCAACGTCGCTGTCTTCGCGGGGATGAAAGACGACAGGGCGACTTGAATCGCCGTCCTGCAAAGACGGCTTATATTGTGTGCTAGGATATAGCCATGATTGTACTAGAGTTCAAAGCCTACGGAAAGCCCCAGCAATTCAGCGCCATAGACGAGGCAGTGAGAACAGTCCAGTTTATCCGAAACAAAGCCATCCGTTATTGGATGGACAACCGGGGAACTGGACAGAACGATCTGCAAAAGCTATGCGCTCAACTGGCTCAGGAATTCCCTTTTGCCGCTGAACTCAACAGCATGGCTCGCCAAGCATCCGCAGAAAGAGCCTGGAGTACAATCTCGCGATTCTACGAAAACTGCAAGCAGGGTATCCCCGGAAAAAAGGGATTCCCCTCCTTCAAGAAAAATA